>NZ_JBSXNV010000023.1:0-9311 GCF_056857795.1 Aliiroseovarius sp. B-4 | reverse complement strand
GGACGAGCTCGTCGAGGGGGCCTTGACGCCGCGCGACTATGTTCTCGGCTACCTCGAACAGGCCTTCCCGATCCACGCGCAAAAGCTGGTCGAGATCGACGGCAATATGGTGGCCGAGCCGCTCAGGGACGAGACCGGCGCACTGGTTGTCTCCCGCGAGGCGCTCGCCCTGCGCGATGCGGCCATGATGGAGTTGATGACGCTGGCCCCGATCCCCTCGGCGCTCGATCAGATCCTCTGGGCCTTTGGTGACGAGGCTGTCTCCGAGGTCACGGGCCGATCTATCCGGCCCCTCAAGGCAGAGGATGGTCATCTCTTCATCGAAAAACGCGCCGCCAGCAGCAATTCCTCCGAGACCCAAGCCTTCATGTATGGTGAGAAGAATATCCTGATCTTCTCCGATGCAGGCGGCACGGGCCGATCCTACCATGCGGCTCAGACGGCGAAGAACCAGAAGCGTCGGCGTCACTACCTGCTGGAGCCCGGCTGGCGCGCCGATGCGGCCATCCAGGGGCTGGGCCGCACGCATCGCTCGGCCCAGGTCAGCGCGCCCTTCTTCCGGGTCTGCACCTCCGATGTGCATGGCGAGAAACGCTTCACCTCGACGATCGCCAAACGCCTCGACCAGCTGGGAGCCCTGACCAAGGGCCAGCGTGAGACCGGCTCGCAAGGCATGTTCCGGGGGCAGGACAATCTCGAAAGCCCGATCGCGCGGGCGGCGCTGCGCGGGTATTTCGCTGATCTTGCCGCCGGACGGGCCGAGGCGATGAGCTACGAGAGCTTCACAGACTGGACAGCCCTGCGGCTGATCGACAAGGACGGTGTGCTCCTCGAGGAGCTTCCCCCGATCCAGCGGTTTCTGAACCGGGTGCTGGCCCTGCCCATCCACATGCAGAACGCGCTCTTTGCCGAGTTCATGCGCCGGATCGCTGATCAGACCGAACGGGCGCGCGCGGCGGGCACGCTCGATCTCGGGGTGGAAACCCTACGCGGCGACAAGATAGAACAGGTCTCGACCGAGGATCTCTGGACCTGCCCGAAATCTGGCGCCGTGACGCGGATCATCGGACTTGAGGTGACGGACCCGGTCCATGTCCTGGACGCCGAAGAGGCCATGTCGCGCAATCCGGACAAGCTACCAATGGTAAATCGCGCCTCCAGCCGCGCGGCGCTCATCTCGGCGCGCCCCATGCAGATGTATGACGAGGACATTGTCACGCTGATGCGCAAGGCGGTGAGGCCAAACGGGTCCAGCTATCTGGAGGAGACGCGGTTCGGGTCCTCGGCCTGGGAAGACATCGACAGGCCCGAGTTTGCAAGGCTTTGGGATGCCGAGGCTGCGTCCCTGCCAAAAACCACCACAACCAAGCTCTACCTGCTGACCGGGCTCTTGTTGCCGATCTGGAAGGATATTCCGACCACGAATGAACGCATCTACCGCGTCACGCCGGACGGGGCGACCGCGATGATCGGGCGCACGCTCAGTGAGGAAGGGGCAGCGGCCCTCCGCGCACGCTTCCTCGTCTCCAATCCGCAAACGCCGCAGGAGATGTTAACCGCCGCCCTCGGCACCACCGCACCTGTCGATCTGGGCCGGGGCCTGACCCTGACCCGTCGCCGCGTCGCAGGCGAGATGCGTCTCGAGCTGGGCGGTGCGGATCGGGGCATGATTGAAGGTCTCAAGGCCATGGGGTGTTTCACGGAGATCATCGCCTTTCAGCTACGGGTGTTCCTGCCGCATGGGGACAGGGTCGACACGGGAAGCATTCTGGCCCGGATCGTGGGGCAGGCACCAGATGCCCCCTCAGTGGCAGCAGAATAGGCAAGGGAGGGAAAGATCATGACACTTGATGAAATCAAGGCCGACGTCGATGCCGGGCAGACCGTGCACTGGGCCAATACCGGCTACGTGGTCCACAAGGACCGGCTCGGTCAGTACCTCATCACCTATGTGCCGAATGGTAGCTGCATCGGCCTGACCGACCGGAGCGGGTACCGGTTGAACGGAAAAGAAACGGAGTTCTTCGTCGCGCGATCGGAGGACGGCGCGGAAAATCCGGGCAGCCAATCAAGACCAGACGGGCAGGGGAGAGGCGTAGCACCCGGAGGCGCGGGGGCATTCCCACTCGGATGGCAGCCCTGACCCGTGGGCAGGGCAGAAAGGAAAGCAGGCTTTCTGATTTGTGATCCCTCAGGGGGTCGAGAAAGCAATCCCGGATGCGTTGGCAAGAAGGTCAGGCACCGGCCAATCCAAAAGGAACCATCCCATGTTCGCAGGAACCCTCACCCGCAATGTCGAGACCGCAGCCGCTCAGTACACCGGCATGATCCACTCGACGCGCTTTGATATCGCCATCCAGCTGGAGGCACGGGCCAAGATGTCCGAACGCAGCCCGGATTTTGACGTGACGGCGGTCAACAAATCAGGCCGCAAGGTGCGCATCGGCACGGCCTGGAACGAGACCGGCAATACCAGCGGCAACCCCTACATCTCGATGCAGATCGATGTCGGCTTGGGCCCGTTCCGGGTCAACGCGGTGCAGACGAAAGAGGCGCGCGCGGCACAAAGCGGAGAGTTTGAGATCATCCCACTTGTCTCAAACGGCCTGATGAAATCCGGCTCGATCTCGGGCGAGCTCACCGCCATGGACGCTGACAACGCCTTCACCGGCTACATCGCCAACATGATGTTCGATCTGGAGTTCATGCTGATCGAGAACAGCTACAAATCCGAGGAGACCCACCCCGATTACCGGATCGAGGTCAGCTCGCCCCGGGGCACACCGATCCGCGTCGGCTCGGCCTGGATGGCCAAAAGCAGCCGCACGGGCAATGACTACCTGTCGCTGCTGATCAACACGCCCGATGGCGACCTGCGCGTGAACGCCGTGCAGAACGAAGAACAGCGCGGCGGGCAGACCTTCTCGATCATCCCGTTCATCGACAGCGGTGAGCAGCCGCAGGACGCAGGCGCGGGGCTCTCGCTGGTAGCGTGATTAGCGCGCGAGAGGAGACGATCTGAACCGAAAGGGGAGCCGTGGGACCACGGTTCCCCTTTTGCTGTGCTGGTGCAGTTTAGAGATGTCGTGAAGGAAATTATGCTTAGGTTAGTTGTCGGAGTAGGCCCGGAGCCGTCATGCAGCAGGCGGTGGCGGCTGATGCTGTGGCAAGCACCAAGGGAAGCGAAGCGCAGATAGCGATCTTTGCAAACTCAGCCTGTCTCTATCTCAACAAGCGCCTTTGCGAACATGACATCTGGAACGAGGCAAAGATCAGAGAACGATCGGGCGACTTGTTCGAGAACGCCAAGAAAATCTGGAACCTGCCAAACGCCGCAAGCTAACATCTATCGCCTTGCTTCGCCGGAGCCGTCCGTCACCCCTCACTTGCTGATGGGGGTGCGGCGGCGCAGAAGAACAGGGCACCTGCCTCCGCCCTGCTTTGCTGGTGAGACAGGAACCTATTGCGCTATGACAGTTCTTCCAGGATGGGCACCGTCTGCATGTGCGCCTCTACCGCCGCCCTGACATCATCACTCATCGGTAGGTGTGCCGCTTCTGTTTCCCAATGCTCCCGAAAAAGTTGAACCGTCTCCTTGGCAGCGTCGATTGCCATCTTTCTCGGGATCGATGCTTTGACGGCAAGGTGTTCTAACTCGTCAACTGAAAACGCTGAGAAGACACGCGCACGACTGATCTTCATGTTGGTCGCATCGCCTGGGATGTAAGGCACGGTCGCCACAAAATCATAGGCCGGTGCGAGTGAGACATACCGCCGGTCCGGATAGATCAGCGACCAGTTTTTCATGTGCATGTCGGCATTGCCGATCAGCATGTTGAAGGTCAGGCGCCGGACATACTCGGTGATGTCGGCATCATTGCCTTCGGCGGCGATTACCTGGGCGATGTTCCGGAATGTGCCATTGCCATACTTATCTTCTGGGTAGAGCCCGTAGACCTGCGCAAAATCCTCAATATGCACGCGTGATCCGTCGGACAGGCGATCAAAGCGCTCGATCACAAAGGCATGGCTGCCGATCTTATCGATTCCTTCGGGCAGGTTCTTGATCGCATCGATCCCCACGAGATCAATGGCAGGCACGTTCATCCCGACCAGACCCGCCAGCTTCATCATCGAGAATTCATTTTCGGGTACGCCCGCGAATTCACGGGAGGGGAGCTTCACGATCCAGGAGCCCCCGACGCCGGAAGCGGGAATGGTCAGGCCACCAGTTGCTCCCATCACCGCCGAGAACTTGAGCTGAACACCCGCCAGCGAAAACCGCAGCGCGTTCTGGCGACGATCATCGCCGTGATCATCGTCGCCACCGGCAACATCAGGCGGCCAGGCTTCACCATCAGCCGGGGTGATCGTGATCGCGCCGGGCAGGTCGTGGCCGAGCGCCCAGAGCAGATAGAATTCACGTTCGGGATTCACGCCTGCCTGTTCCGCCAGGTATTTGCGCAAGTGCCCTTCGGGCAGAAGGTTCGAGAAGAAGGGCATGACGCGTTTCTGATACGGACGAAAATCCGTATAGAGCTCCCCGAATTCATCCTTGAAGGCAAGACCAAGGGTCGCCCTGTCTGGGTCGGCAATATACTCGTCGGTGAAGGCGAAGATGGTGCGATCACCCCCGAGATTGGTGAGTGTGCCGATAGGGGCGTCATACAGATTGACGTTAAGGACGGAGACACTACTCATCGTTATCTCCATCTAGGCGGTAAGCGGGACGGGCCGGGCGCGCCCCATCCTCATCGGCCATGCCGTGTGCGAGGGCGTTGCGGAAACTGTTCATCTGCTTGGACGCGTCTTGCAGGGTTTTAAGGCCGCCCGTGTTATCCACGGTTTTGAGCGCCTCGCGGATGCTGCGCAATGTGTCAGTGTTCCGGATAAGATTTTCGAACTGGCGCAGCTCCCGAAACTGTCGCTGCAGATTCTGGATGGCTGAATTGTCGATCTTGAGTGACTGGATGTGCTCAAGCTGCTTGGCCAGCTGTGTAAACTCCTTTTGCGTTTCGGGCGTTGCCTTGGGCGCATCGCCCACGCTGCGAGTGATCGTTCTGACGGCGGGTGCGGCCTTGCGCGGCACGAGCGCCAGCTCCAGACCAAGAGCGTTTGCGATGGCGGTCAGACTTGAGACCGTCAGGTTCACAGCGCCGCTCTCGATCTTGGAGATGTGCGACTGCGGCACGCCTGCACGGGCGCTTAGCGCGCGCTGGCTAAGCCCCTTCTTCTCGCGCGCAGCCTTCAGTGTCGCTGCCAGTTTCTCGCTCTCATAGCTCATTTTGATATAATCCTGCACATCAAGCTAAGCGCCTGATCTACTTAGATGTATCATGTAAGACTTGCAATTTCAAGGTATGATATGCTTTTATAGATCACACTCTATTTACGATCTAATTTAATAGATTAGTCGTTGGGGCGTTTCTAGCTCAGCCAAGAAGAGCCGGGCGTGCGGCTCATCATACGGTCGTATGTGTCTTCCTCGGCCTCTTCGGAAAGTTCGAAGCGCGATGGTGCATCCCCAAGATGGATAAGGGAAAGCGCAAAGTCGTGGACTTCGGAGACCAGAGCATGCTCGGTGCAGGGCTCTTTGAACCAGACGCCCGCCTCATGCTCTCGCGTTGCCTTTCGTCTAATCAGCTCTGCATCCGTTGCCGGAATCGCAGCTGCCGGTATCTCGATTGGTGGTCGGCCGGACGTTTTGAAATAAGCGCCCGTGCGCAAGGCGCGACCACTCGACCACCCCCAATGAATAAAGCCGTCGATAGACTTCACAAGAACTGCACGGCGCTCGGTGTACTGCAGCCAGCGCAGCGTCGCTGCGATCAGGGATACGCCGTAGCGATCAGCGCACTCTCCCAAAGCTTCGAGGTCAGGCTGGGATTTCGGGGCGATCTGCGCGCGGAAGTCATCCAACGGCATGAGTAGATTTGCGGCAAACTCGTTCGCCTCTTTCTCGATCTGCCGGTACTTGCTGTCCCAGCGTTCCATATCCTCGGTACTGCAACGGATACCGTCAGGATGATCCTGTCTGTGCAGGAGGTAGTGCCCGAACTCATGTGCGAGCGTAAAGTTGACACGTCCCGGCGACGCTGTGTCGGAATTGTAGAAAATGCCCCAGCCTTTTTCGCCGGACGACGCCTTCATCAAGGCGCCCTCGAACCCTTTCAGCGGAGCGCCCTGCACAAGACTTATCGGATCTTCAGGAAAGCGCTGCTTGGAAAAATCGTAGGCAAGCGCTCCAACGTTTACCGGAAAGCGGTCGTCGCCACCCAAGGTGTTCAGGATGATGGTCAGATCGTATGCCCATCGTTGTGGTGACTTTGGCTTGCTCATCCGGGCTTCCCCCATAGCTTTACCATCTCGCGGATTTTTTCTTTGGTGTCGGAGTCCATGTGCCGGTATTCGCGATAGAACTGCACATCGACTGCATCCTCTTCTGATATCGCCTGCTTTTCGTCGAGCAGGTATTCAATCGTGACGCCAAGAACTTCAGCGATCTTAGTCAGCTTTTCCGCAGATGGCCGCGGCGGATTCTTGTTCTCCAGCTCCCAAATGTAGCTTTTGCTGGAGCCGGAGAGTTCGGCGAGTTTGTCGAGCGTTAGCTTCTGCTCCTTCCGTAAACGGCGAATCTTCTCTCCCAGGCTGTTGGTCATGTGGCGGCCTCCCCATCGATCTTCTTGTTCGGTAAAGACATACTTTACGTGCTTGACTTCTGACTTTCAACAAATATATGATGTTCGGAGTAGGCGTACTTTTTGTGCCTGCACCCCTAACGAACAGGAGGCATGAGAAACATGAGTAAGGGACCGAAGACCCATCACGTCGTGCCGAATCCGGCAGGCGGATGGGATGTGAAGCGTGGCGGCGCATCCCGCGCCAGCAGCCACCATGAAACGAAGCAGGACGCTGTTGATCGCGGACGTGAAATCAGCCGCAACCAACAAAGCGAACTGCGCATCCACAACCGCGCCGGACGGATCGCCAGCAGCGATAGCCACGGTGGCGATCCGTTCCCGCCCAAAGGTTAAACAGAAAGGTCATAACCATGGCGCAAGACGAAAAAGGCAAACCCGACAAAGAGTTCACGATTGTCGTGAATGGCCGCGAGAAGACGGTGACGGCGACGGAGCTTGGCGAGGACGATCTGGTCGCCCTTGCTTACGAAAACCCGCCCACGGGCGAGTTGATCTGCTTCACGATCACGTACCGACGCGGCCAAGGCAACAAGCCAGAAGGCACGCTGGATGAGGGCGATACCGTGAAGCTGAAGGACGGCATGATTTTCAATGTCACGGCAACTGATAAGTCGTAACGCCGATCTCAAGGCCCTCGAAGAAGGCGGATACGAGGTGGCTGTACAAGGTGGCCACCTCGTGATTTCCAACGTGCCCTACGTGAACGCCAATCGCGAGGTAAAGCTTGGTTCGCTCGTCTCTGTTCTGCAGATGAACGGGGGCGAGACGATGACGCCGAGCGACCACAAGGCGTATTTTGTGGGCGAACATCCTTGCGATCAGGACGGCAAAACGCTCGAAGGCATCAGGCATTCCAGCAAACGCCAGAGCCTCGGTAAAGACATCACGGTAGACCATATGTTTTCGGCTAAGCCGAAAGAGGGCTACCGCGACTACGAGCACAAGATGACCACCTATGTGGAGATGATCGCATCCCCCGCGCGGAAGATCGATCCGACAGCGGATGCACGCACCTACGTGGTGGCAAATTCCGAGGACCCCGATCCGGTATTCAACTACCATGACACGGCCTCGACACGGGCCGGGATTGGCGCCCTCTCGGACAAACTGGCGATGAACAAGGTCGCTATTGTCGGCCTCGGCGGCACAGGCTCTTACGTGCTCGATCTGGTCGCCAAGACGCCGATCCGCGAACTGCATCTCGTCGATGGGGATGATTTTCTTCAGCACAACGCTTTCCGTAGCCCCGGCGCGCCGAGTATCGAAACTCTGCGGGAGCGGAAAAAGAAGGTCGATTACTTCGCGACGCTGTATGAGCCCATGCGCAAGGGGATCATCCCGTACCCGGTTTATCTCGACGCCTTCAACGCGCACCTTTTAGACGAGATGGATTTCGTCTTTGTGTGCGTCGACTCCGGCATCGCCAAACGCCCGGCAGTCGAACGCCTCGAAGAACAGGGCATCCCCTTCATCGATGTTGGTATGGGCATCGAGATGGGCGACGATGCCTTGGTCGGCGTGCTGCGGGTGACGCTGAGCACAGCTGAGCGACGCGAACCGCTACGCCGCCGCGTGGGCATGGGCGAAGCAGAGATCGATGAAGCTTACGCCACCAACATCCAAGTCGCTGACCTGAACGCTCTGAACGCAACGCTTGCGGTGATCAGATGGAAGAAACTGGTTGGATTTTATGCCGATTTTGAGGGCGAGCATTCCAGCAACTACACGATTGACGGCAACATGATAAACAACATGGACAGGCGCGATGACGATTAAGAAAATTAACCATAAATTTGTAGATGCGATCCCCGAGCGGACTGAGGAGGGCGTTCTTTATCTTGCCATGGATTACGCGACGGCCGTTCATAAATGCGCCTGTGGCTGCGGCCGCGAAGTGGTCACGCCTTTAAGCCCGACGGATTGGAAGATGGGTTATGACGGTGTATCTGTGTCTCTCTCGCCATCCATCGGAAACTGGAGTTTTCCCTGCCGGTCGCATTACTGGATCAAGCACAGCAATATCCGATGGGCAGGCGATATGAGCGATGAACAGATTGCAGCAGGACGGGCTCACGACCGTCGCGCCAAAGGTCGCTATTACGATGTGCCGGAAGCCCCCGCAGCAAGGGCGAATGCAGATGCGCCACAAGGTCTTTGGCAACGTGTCCAGCGGTGGCTAAGCGGCAAGTAATGGTTAGTTCCGACCCCGATACCCTTACCGCGAGAACGGTTTTGTCCTTGTCCCGAATCCCTTCCGCTCGATGATGTATGGCGGCTGCATCTACGGCGAAAGAAGGTTTATCCAGATGCGCATGCAGCATATGTATCCCCACCCGCCGCCAAAACCCGCAACTTTGCGAAGTCCACTTCCTGCGCATCGCTGCCGTTCGTCCAAGGCGCAGCGAATGACTGGCTCCCGCCCATCACGGCGAATGCTGGCGAAAACACACTTCTATAATCGCCAGCGTAGTCGCCAGCACATCAACCTTGGGCTAAGCCTTGCGGCCTCCCCAGCTCGGCTTCGCGTGTCGCAGGGGAGAACGGCCCTTCGGTCCGTCGCGCATTCGGCCATGCGGCCTCACCGCGGCGTCGCACCCAGGCCCCCGGTTT
>NZ_JBSXNV010000022.1:0-31844 GCF_056857795.1 Aliiroseovarius sp. B-4 | reverse complement strand
TAGCTGGGGCCTTTCTTATGTGCCGACTCCTGGCACAGGATTTCTGCGCTATAGCCGCTTTCCACGAGCTCGCGGAACCTGGCTTCCGTAACCACATTTGGTGCTTCGATGTCCCAGTTCATGGCCCGGCTCACGCTTTCTCCAATGGCGCAATCCCGGGCATTCCTACTTGAAGCCCAGAGTTACGATAGTATATTATTAATCGCAAGATATATTGCGACAGATACGGCTGTATCTCGGTTACACAAACACTAGGCACGGCCAATGGAGTCTATCAAGGAAAATAGGGGTTTCAGAAACCTGTGGTTGAGCCGGTGGGTGAAGATACAGGCTGTGGCCTTGCTGATGCTCGCTCCGGTCGCAAGCGAGGCCGGGTCATGCCTCGCCCCGGTCCAGCCGTTCGTTCCAAGCGATTCGCAGGCCGCTCGGGATTATGCCGACATCATCCGACGGGACTTTGAGGTCTACATAACGGACATTCAGGACTACTTCCGCTGCCTCGAGCAGGAGCGCGCGCGCGCCTTCGAAGAAGCCCGCGAAGTCAGTCAGGACTACGGTCGGTTTCTGGAACTGGTGGGGGATTGATGGGCGATTGGGTGTGCATCAGACTTGCAGCCCATGGAAACCAGACGCCGGTAACACCCTCAAATATCTACTTTTTAGATAACAGATTTCATCCGCTAGCGACGTCACAAAAGGTATGTGACGCGTGGCAAAGACAATCAGAACAAATGGCCAGTTGGCGCTCGTCCGTGCGTTGGTTGATGCACGTCAGAATGCGGGTCTCAGCCAGCAGCAGTTGGCGGCGAAGCTCAAACGCCACCAGTCGTTTGTGGCACGTCTCGAAAGCGGCGAGCGTCGTATCGACGTCGTGGAGTTTACAGTTCTGGCGAGGGTTATCGGCTTTGATAAAGATGAAGTCCTGTCGATTGTCGAAGCCGCCACGGAGCCCGACCACAGGATATGAAGCCAATGAATTGTTGAGAACGCGGAAACCCATTTTCCCGGTCTGATGATCATTCCCTCATCGAGGACCAGGTAGCCAAAATCAACGAAGTCCGGCGCGCGGTCGTAGTGAACGCTCTGCAACCCCACGCCGCAATTCGCAGCGCCACAGTGCAGGAAGTCAGTAAACAGTGAACGATGATAGGGGTGAGGGCGTCGCGATCGCCAATCTGATCGGGACCGATGGGTGCAGTGTTGTTGGTTGGGTTTATCGTTGGAGTACAGGCTCACATGCGGTGATGTGGGACGTCCAAGGGCCCCAGCCGGTATCGAAAACCCGGCCGGATATAAGTGACGAACAGAAGCAAGAAATCGACTTCGATGCGCTCACGCGGATTCGAAAAAGTGACAGTGGATAGGATTCTCACGCAGCCGCCAGTTCATATTGATGGAAAGGGTCTGCGAGCGTACCGGTCATTTGAGCTGATGGCAGCGAAGGTCTCGAAGGAGCCCATTGCGGAAGTGTCAATTCTTTGCTGCGTGTGCTCGTGGCGCGAAAAATGCTGCACGGGCAAAACATCTTGTGCGGTCGCGCAGCGGGAGAACCGGTCATTCGTAAGGACCAATGCAAGCAGCAGGGGTCGAATTCAAGGCGTGCCACACAAAAGACCGTTAAGACTACCTGAAAATTGGAACATCGGCAGGGTTTGTAGAAGCGCGTAGGTACACTCGCAGAAGTGGTGCTCCAGGCTCATGGAAAAAACCGCCGAGGTGGACAGGTCTCAATTCGAGAATCCATTCGCGGCCGGGTGATGATCTACTTTTTGACACAGGATGATGCGGAGCACCTCACGATACACGTGTGGGTCTGACAGCGGTGACCAGACGAGCGAAATAACTCACTGATCTGCTCAACCTCAGGCTTTCAATTCGGCCAGGTTCGAACACCATGCATCCATGCCATCCCCCGTTCGGGCCGAGAGGCAGAAGATTTTCACTCCCGGATTAACTTCCAGAATATTGCGCCTGCACATTTCCTCGTCAAAATCCACATGCGGCGCCAGGTCCATCTTGTTGATCACAACCCATTCCACAGCACGGAACATGTGTGGGTATTTGATTGGCTTGTCTTCACCTTCCGTCGTTGAAATCACTGCGATTTTCATCTTCTCGCCCAGATCGAACATGGCCGGACACACCAGATTCCCCACATTCTCGATCATCAGGATTGACCCGGTTTGGGGATCCAGCGACTTGACCGCCGACGCGATCATATCCGCTTCCAGATGGCACCCGGCACCGGTGTTGATCTGGACGGCCCGGGCTCCGGCATCGCGGATGCGGTCGGCGTCATTCGACGTCATCTGATCACCTTCGATCACCGCGATGTCGACCGCGCCCTTCATGCGCTTGATCGTCTCTTCGAGCAATGTCGTTTTGCCGGACCCCGGTGAAGAGACGATATTCAGGGCGATGACGCCGCGCCCTTCGAACCAGCCGCGGTTGCGGGTCGCGATTTCGTTGTTTTTTCCCAGGATTGCGGTTTCCAGAGAAATAACCTCGCCGCCCGGACCGTGCACATGCGGCTCATCATGACCGTGGTGATGGTCGTCATGAGGATGCGCGTGATCATGATCATGTCCATGGTCATGCGCATGATCCTCTCTCAACAGAACTTTGAATCCCGTTTCAGGATCGGTCATCGAGACTTCGTTTGCAGGGTCGGCACAGCCGCATACGCCACACATTTATGCTTCCTCCAAAAATTCCAACTCGCGGACAGTGAATGTGTCCTTGTCCGCATCAATAAAACCCAAAGACACCCCGGCAATCGCAGTGCTTTCGGTCACCAGATCCCAGCAAAACGCCAAAGCGCCACGCTCCACGCAAGCCTGTGGGCCAATGGCCACGCGGACCTCCTTGAGCCTTCGCCCTTTGGCTTTTTCTTCTGCGATACCCGCGATGCTGCGGGCCAGACCGAGTTCATGCATCAGCCCACTCCCCAGGCCACTGGTCCGGTTTCCCACATGATCGACAGGCCGATGGCGACAACGATAGCGGCAATGGACATCTGCACGGCGGTATGAAGGCCTTTTGCGATTTTTGGCGCCTGGAGCACCGGCCAACCGACAACGACGGACAGGGCTGCCATGCCAAGAGCGGACCCAAGCCCGACCAGGCCGACATATCCGACAGCCAGCCAGGGGTCGCCGGTCGTGGAGACCGCCAGCACGATGAGCCCAGACGACCCGGCCGCGCCGTGCAGCAGACCAATGACAAGGGCTTTTAGGGGAAAACGTTCGGGGTGTTCGTGGGCATGCGCGCTTTGGGAATGGTCGGCCACATCGGATGCGTGACTGTGCACGTGCAGGTGCCGACCCTGTCCCTCATGTTGATGGACGTGATAGTGCAGCCTGTCCTTGCGAAACCTGTGCACGACCTGTGCCCCGAGGAATACCAGCATGACGCCAACAGCAAATTCCAGCCCCGCCGCGCGCTGCTCACTGAGGACAAGGCTGAAGACTATCACGCCGATGGACATGACCAGCAACGTCGCCGTGTGGCCCAAGCCCCAGACCGCGCCCCGCAACAGGAGTTTGTTCTTTCCTCCGTTGCTGAGCGTACTGACTGCTGCCAAATGATCTGCTTCGAGGGCGTGAACCATGCCAATCAGAAAACCCAAAAGCAGAAACCCAGACGATGACGACGCATCAAGAAATGTAAGATTTTCCAGTAAGGCCATTAGCAAATCCTCGGAAGTTGTTCGCCGACGAGCATGTCGACGATGCGCAAGCCACCAAAGACGGTCTTCATCACAACCGTTCGGGGATGTTGGGTGGTGGCCTTGCCGATGATCACGGCCTGACGGCCCGCATCGGTGGCGCGCATTGCGGACAACGCAGCGTGAGCCTGTTCTTCGGGGACGAAGATCACCAATGTGCCTTCATTCGCCAGATAAAGGGGATCCAATCCCAGAATTTCGCACACGCCTTTGACCTCGGTGCGTAACGGCAGGACGTCTTCACCAATCTCAATGCCGACACCCGCCGCATCTGCGATTTCGTTCAAGGCTGAGGCCAGTCCGCCGCGTGTCGCATCCCGTGCAACCCGCGTGCCCGGTGCGGCGGTCAGAATGGCCTCCATCAGGTGATTGAGCGGCTGACAATCCGAGGGGATTTCGGTGCTGAGCGCCATATCGCCACGCGCGGCGAGGATCGCGGCACCGTGATCGCCCAGCACGCCGTTGACGATAGCAACATCGCCCGGCTGCACGGTTTCGGCCAACAGATCACGGCCCGGCTCAATCACGCCGATGCCGGATGTGGTGATGAAAACGCCGTCACCCGATCCTTTGCCGACCACCTTTGTGTCACCTGTCACGATAGAGACGCCCGCATCGTCTGCCGCTTTTTGCATCGACGCAGCGATCCGGCGCAGCGTCGAAATCTCGACACCTTCCTCAATGATGAAGGCCGCTGACAGCCACAGTGGCTTCGCGCCGCCGACGGCCAAATCGTTCACAGTGCCGCAGACGGCGATCTTACCTATGTCGCCACCGGGAAACTCCATCGGCGATACCACGAACCCGTCCGTGGTAAAGGCCAGCCTCGCTCCGGGTACGGTGACAGCCTCAGTCATCAACCGTGCCTGATCTTCCATGCCGGGCGGACGGAAGACGGACGTGAACACATCCTCGATCAGGTCTCGCATCGCCTTGCCGCCCCCGCCATGGGCCATCGTCACCTTGTCGGCAACAACACGTCTGGGCTGGCGGTCCATCGCGTTCATTCTGCCGGCTCCAGATCAAGGCCGCCATATTGGTAATAGGCCGCGCAGGCCCCTTCCGAGCTGACCATCAACGCCCCCAGCGGCATTTCCGGCGTACACCCCTTGCCGAATTGCGGGCAGGCGTGGGGCTTGATCCGGCCGGTCATGACGTCGCCGCAGGCGCAACCTTCCTGTTCTTCTGTGAACGATGTGTTGCGCCCATAGCCGATGTTGAATTTCACTTCAGCATCGAAGGCTTTGTACCGGTCGCGAATGCGCAGCCCGCTGGCATCGATCTCGCCCAAACCGCGCCATTCGAAGGTGGGGCGCGGCTCATAAACCTTTTCACAAGCCGCTATGGACACTGGATTTCCCTCATTGGGAACGATACGCGAATACTGGTTTTCCACCTCGGCGCGGCCATCGCGAATTTGTTCCAGCACCATCAAAACCGATTGCAACAAGTCCAGCGGCTCGAACCCCGCTACTACGATGGGTTTGCCATAATCGCGCGCGATGAACTGGTAAGGTTCGGTGCCGATCACCATCGACACGTGGCCGGGGCCGACAAAACCATCCAAAATCATATGCGGGTCATCCAGCAGTGCCTTGATGGGGGGCGGCACGGTGATGTGGTTGCAAAAGATCGTGAAATTCGTGAGCCCGTCGGCATCAGCCTGCAGGATCGAAAGCGCGGTCGACGGTGTGGTCGTCTCAAACCCAAGGCCGAAGAACACAACTTCGCGGTCGGGGTTGCGGCGCGCCAATTCCAGCGCGTCCAGCGGCGAATAGACCATGCGAATGTCGGCCCCATCGGCCTTGGCCTGGATCAGGGATTTCTTCGTGCCTGGCACACGCATCGCGTCGCCGAAGGTGGTAAAGATCACCTTGGGATCTTCGGCGATCTGCACGCATTCATCCACCCGGCTCATTGGCAGCACGCAAACCGGGCAGCCAGGGCCGTGAATAAACTCCAGCCCCTTAGGGGTAAGTTTGTCCAACCCATAGCGGAAGATCGCATGGGTGTGCCCGCCACAGACTTCCATGATGTGAACGGGCTTTTCCTTCGTCGCGCCGATCTCTTGCGTGACGCGTTCTATGGCCGCAAGGACCCCTTTGGCCGCAACTGGATCGCGGAATTCATCTGCATACTTCATGATGCGTCCGCCAGCATCGTCGCACTGGCCCGCATCGCCTCTATCTCTTCCTGCGCTTCTCCAAGCTCGCGCAAGACCTCCAACGTCAGCACCGCTTCCTCTTCGTTGATCTTGCTCATGGCAAAACCGACATGGATCAGGGTCCATGTGCCGATCAGATCCTCCAACGGATCGTCACCCGCGATACAGGCCACGTTGACCTCGCGTTTCACGCCCGAGATATCGACCATGGCGAGCTTGCGGGTCGCATCCGAAATTTCGGTAATTTGCCCTGGAATTCCTAGGCACATCTTGCGTCCTCCCCTTGTGTGTTTGCCAGGGCGATCACGGCTTGCCCCAGTGAAATACCGCCGTCATTCGCCGGATAGTCGGAATGGCTCAGAACGGTCAGACCAGCGCTTTCCAAGCCGCGGTGGACCAGCTCAAAAAGCGTTGCGTTTTGAAAACAGCCGCCCGACAGGGCGACAGTGTCGATAGTCGTGTCTTTGGTCAGCCGTATCGCCATTTCGACGACGGAGCGTGCCAACCCGCGGTGGAACCTTGCCGACATCGTGCCAACGGGTGTTTTTAGCACCAGATCGCCCAGCATCGCCCGCCAAACGGCCAATGGCTCGATGTATGGAATTCCCTTGCCGCCCATCAGCGGGATTGAAAACGGATAGGCCAGATCCTCCGGTTCGTTCAGGGCATCCGGGTCAAGCGCAGCCTCAAACAGGATCGCGGCCTCGCCCTCATAATTCTGCCGGTCCCAGGCGATGCCGGAAATCGCAGCGGCGGCATCGAATAACCGACCACAGGAAGACGCGAGCGGCGTGTTCGTACCGGCCTTGATCATCGCGTCCAGCGTGTCGCGGGGCAGGTCCTGCATGCGGTTGAAGATCTCAAGGTCAGAGAAATTCATTGCAAACTCGCCCCAGCCCATTTCGGCCATCAGATGGGCATAGGCATTGCGCCAAGGCTCGCGCACAGCAGCCGTTCCGCCGGGCAGTGCAACTGGCTTCAGACAACCAACCCGACGATACCCATGGTAGTCGCAGATCAGGAATTCACCGCCCCAGATCGTGCCGTCATCCCCCAGGCCCGTGCCGTCCAGCGCAATCCCAAGCGCGTGTCCAGCGGACAAAGGCCGACCATTTTCAGCTAGACAAGAGGCGATATGCGCATGGTGGTGCTGTACCTCGATCACCGGGCGTTCGCCTGCCATCTGGAAACCGCGCTGCGTGGACAGGTATTGCGGGTGCTGATCGACGGCGATGACGTCTGGGGCATGATCAAAGAGGTTTTCGTAAAGGCCCAGATTGCGTGTCACATCATCGTTCGTAGCCACATCCTCCAGATCGCCCATATGCTGGGAGACGATCGCGCGTCCGTCCTTGATCAGGCAGAACGTGTTCTTCTGTTCCGCGCCGAGCGCCAGCACCTCTGCGGAGGTCGAAAACCCGGCCGGCAATTCGAGCCCTTGGGGCGCGTATCCGCGCGCCCGGCGCAACAAGCGGGGACGGCCAAGGTCAACGCGCACAACACTGTCGTCGATCCGGTTGGCGATGTCGCGGTTATGTAGACAGGCGAAATCAGCTATATCGGCGAGACGGTCGCGGGTTTCCTGATTGTCAATGCATTGCGGCTGACCCGATGGGTTGCCGCTGGTCATGATCACCGGACGCCCGATGCGCCGCAGGATCATGTGATAGAACGGCGTATAGGGCAGCATCACGCCCAGCCGGTCCAGGCCCGGCGCAATCTCATCGGGCAAGCTGTTCGGCTTGGCCTTGAGCAGCAAAATCGGCGCTTGCGGGCTGGACAGCAGGTCGGCTTCGACATCCGAAACCTCGCAATACGCGCGCACCACATCCAGATCGCGCGCCATCAGCGCAAAGGCTTTGCCTACCCGCGATTTGCGCTTGCGCAATTCGGCCACGGCGTTGGCATTGGTGGCATCGCACGCCAGATGCACACCGCCCAGACCCCGGATCGCCACGATATGACCGTTCATGATCATCCCGCCGGTTGCATCAACGTCATCGAGCATCGAAAACGCTTCGAGATTCACCGCGCCCTTGCCAAGTTTCTCGATCCAGATATTCGGTCCGCACCGGCCACAGGCCACAGGTTGCGCGTGAAAGCGGCGATCCAGCGGATCAGAGTATTCTGCCGCGCAGGGCGGGCACAGATCAAACGGGGCCATCGTTGTCTTGGCGCGGTCATAAGGGGCGGCCTTTACGATGGAAAAACGCGGCCCGCAATTGGTGCAATTGGCAAAGGGGTAGCGATAGCGCCGCTCAAACGGATTGCGGATTTCCTCCAGGCAATCGGCGCAGGTCGCGGCATCCGGCGTGACGCTGCCACGCATCTCTCCTTCCTGCGACGCGGAGATTTCAAACCCGCAGGGGGGCGGGTCGGTCAGTGGCGTGACATCCAGCCGTTCGATACGGGCTAGTGGCGGCAACGCGCTGTGAAGCTTGTCGGGAAAGGCCGCAACATGAGCCCCCCAAAGCTGGATCACAACCCCTTCGCCCGTGTTCTTCACATCGCCCGTCAGGCCCATTTCATGCGCCAACCGCCAGACGGTCGGGCGAAAACCAACGCCCTGAACCTGCCCGGAAACAGTGAAGCGCACGCCGGTCATGTCGCTGCGTCCCAGATCAGAATGCGGTTGTTGCCGCTGTCGGCCACCGCCACTGTCGACCCCAGGGAGGACAGGCCATAGGGCCAACACACCGTATCGCGTTCGGCGATGCCCCAGCGGTTGTCGCCCTTTGCCGCAAAATCAGGCTGCGCTGTCAGCCGGTCCGCGTGGGCGGCCATACCTGTATCCTCAAATCCCAAGAGCCGCGAATTAGCCGTGTCAGCCACCACCAACGTCGCCCCAAGCGTCGCCAGCGCATAGGGCATATTCATCGCTTGAGACGTGGGATAATAGGACGCCATATTGTGGTCGCAGGCGCTCATATCCGCCTGTCCCAGCACGGTATCGCATGGGGTGCCGTTCCGCTTGGGGAGTGCATCCCAGATCATCACCCGATTGTTGCCAGCGTCCGCAACAGCCAGCCCGTCTTTCCAGACAATGGCCATATGCGGCCAGCGCATCGAGGCGTCGGACACCGCCTCGCCCGCGTTTTCATCCCGGCAGGTGAAGTCACGCTGCCCCAGAACCAGATCCGCCGGTTGGCCCGTGGTTTGCGGATCATCCCAGATCAGCACACGGCGGTTTCCGGTGTCGCACACGATCAGCCGGTCGCCATTCGACGACACGCCGTAGGGCCAGTGCATCGTATCGGCCCGCGCGTGCGACAGGCCCACATTTGCCAGTGCACTGCCCGCGTCGGGCTGCCCCAGAACAATGTCGGCGCCGTGTTCGGGGCCGGCTGGCGTTTCGCGCCAGATCAGCACGCGGTGGTTCCACGGGTCGGCTACCGCCAATCCGCCGCGAAAGGCCGTGATGCCGGTCGGGACATTCACGGTGTTCGCAGCCACGAGGCCCTTTGCGTTGCGGCCTTCGCGGCCAAAGTCGGGCTGGCCCAAAAGTATATCGGCAGGGGTGTCATCCCGGGTCGGAACCGTCTTCCACCCCAGCACCCGGTGATGCCCAGTATCGGATACCCAGAGAGAGCCGTCAGGATGCAGGCAGACGCCACGCGGCCCGAACATCAGGTGGGGCGCAGGGGTGATCGCCTGAACCAGCGAACCACCATCGCTGCCTAAAACAACCCGCGCGCCCTGCGTGCCCAACAAGGGCGCACCGGGGGTTATGGTGCCGGGCGCCTTCTGCGGACTGAACGATCGGGACAGCGAGACTTTCACGCGATAATCCTCACTTCGATATTGGGCCCTTTGACCCGCACGGCATGGGGCTGCAATTGCACCTCGGGCGCGGTCAGGCATTCGCCACTCTCGAGCGCATATCGAAACCCGTGATGCGGGCAGGACAGGATCGTCTCGGCGATATCGCCATGGGTCATCTCAAGGCCCATATGCGCGCAGGCGTTTTTGAAACAGCTCACCTTGTCGGCAAAGCGGCTGATGATCACCGAATGATTGTCAATGTTGAGAAATCGCGTTTCGCCATCGGCCAGATCATCCAGCGGCAGGGCTATGGTCCATTCGCTGTCGCCGTAATTGGCAAAGGGCGAAGTGAACTGCACCCCGTCCGACCCACCGCCACCCAGACCCTTGGCCTGTTTGACTTCGGTGATTTCGGGAACATGGTCCTGAATGGCCTTTTTGACTCCCGCATAAAACGTCAATTGCGAGGCAGGGCATCCATCGCACGCGCCCAGAAACCGGATTTCGGCGCGGTTGCCTTCGACCGACGCAACCTCGGCATCGCCGCCATGGCTAGCCAGGCTCGGGCGCACCGTTTCCAATGCCGCCTCGACCCGTTCATATAGCGATGGTCGCAGTATCCCGTGGCGGCGCAGCACGGCGTAAACCACCTCGTCGCGGGCCGCCTCTTTCAAGGCGCTTCCAAATTCGGGGCGGTCCTTGAGAGCGCCGATCAACCGTCGGAACGCTTCCTTGTTCAATGCATCAACGGCTTCGGCCCGGGCATGCGCACCGCGGCGGGCCGCCTCATCCCAGCCATCTGCCAGCATTTCAAGCGCCTTCAGATCTCCGATCAGGCGATCCAGTGTCGGCTCTTCGCCGTCAAGAGATGACGCATCAGGCATCGCTTATGCGTATTTCAGGTCTTTGAACAACACGGGCTGAGCCGCGCCACCTGCCGCGCCTGCTGCAATGGCTGCTACCCAGATCGGTGCAAACAACCCGATGACAACACCGGCGATCACACCGACGCCCGCCCCCATCATCAACTGCCGCATCGCGGCCTTGTTGTCCTTGAAAAGCTTACCCGCAAAAAAAAGCTTTGCAGAATTCATCGCCATTCCCAGCATAGCGCCCTCCTAGATCAGCAAAAGAACAAGTGTGGTCACCACGACTGCGACGCCACCTGCAAGCCCGCCGTAAAGCGCGCCCATGTAGGTGGCCAGCTCTGTGCCCAGTGCATCTTTACCGATGCGCAGGCCCGATAAGGCCCCTGCACCCATGGCGGCGGCCAGGCCGGCGGCCAGGGCGACAACTATGACTATAGCGCTCAACTGTATTCTCCATTTTTCATTGTAATCCGCTCCGTTCCAGAATTGTCGATGGACCAAGGGCCGCGTTGAGTTCGGTGATGGCTTCGGTCACAGCCTGCGCCTTTTCACCGGCTCCACGCTTGGCGAAAACACCCCGGGCTTCTTCCAGCAAACGCACCGCTTCGGTCAGGTTGCCATAATTCCCACCATCGGGGTTTTGTGGGTCGTCAGGCAGGTTCGACAGGCAATTGGCCTTGTTCGCGATCGTGTTGGCGTACTCTTCCGGCATGTCGCGGATTGTGCGCACCTTGAGCGCCTCGTCATACGCTTCCAGTGCACGAAACCCGTTTTCCACCCGGTGAGACGAGGACACGTATTGCAGCGCGTTGCCCAGGTTGTTCTGCAGCATCGCGTACTCGTTCGGGTGATCGATCAGGTTGACCACCGTCAACGCTTCCTCAAAGGCCTGCACCGCCAGAGCTTCGCGCATCTTGCCGGACTGATCGGTGAACGGCATGGACAAGAACGCCGTGGCCAGATTGCTTTGCAGAATGGCGAATTCCTTCGGGTAGTTGGTTTTGTCGAAGGTCCTGAGCGACCGTTGATATGCGCTGATAGCAGGCTGGATTGGCAAAAGACGCATGCCTGCAAGCGTCTGGCAGATCAGGCCTAGGTTCATCTCGGCCTCGGCCACTTCAGCGTCCGACCCTTCCGCTGTCAGGGTTGCAAGCGCGGTCTCTATTTCGATTTTCGCTTCCTTGAGCTGTGTCGCATCTTCGGCGGGCACGGCCATCAGCGCGGTTGCCATACGCGCACGAATGCGGGCGACCCCCAGAACTTCGCCTTCCGGCGCTAGATCCATGGCGAGCTTGTAGAGATCGACAGCAGCAAAGATGTCTTCGGCACGTTCGGGTTTCTGCTGAAGCCCCATCGCGATTTCGATCAGCATCTCGGCCTTTTCGGCCTGAGTCGCTGCAGCCGTCTCGACCGCGGTCATGGCCGCCTGCACCTGCTGCTGAGCACGACTGATATTCGTCAAACCGTTTTCTCCCTCGAATCGAATTTGGTTCGATTTCCGTGTTTGACAGAGAAAAGCAGTCAAAGTGGGGGGCTGTCAACTTTCTTGTTTTATAGCAAACTTAGTTTGCATTTTTTCGTTGCGCTATTCCGACTTTAAAATCGCGCAAAGGGCGCCTTTATCGGCCTCCCACGCGACGGTCAGATCGTTGGATGCAAAGTCGAGAAGGTCCCGATCCTGAAACACATCGCGTGCCTGAACCACCCGATCACCCGCAGCATTCCGGACCTTCAAAAGGCACCCCCCGGCGGTTGCCTGATGGACGGGCATCACCATCAATTCTTCCTGTTGGATCAGTACGATGACCGCATCAATACCGCGGAAATAGGTGTCGACCACGGCACTGGGCAGATAGATCGCACCGTCCCTGATCGCGATCGTGCTCATGCCTGAGACCACGTATGGATCAGGTCGCGAATGCGGCCCTCAACGGTCCCCGCGGCGCGAGAAACCTCGTCACTCAATCCCAACCCGAGCTCCAGCGTTGCCGCCTCGATCAAAAGCACCGACGTCGTCTTGGGAAACGCATCGCCATAGATACGACGACCTGCGTAAAGCGCATGGTCCCATCTGAAATCATGCAGGTTCAGGCTGTTGTTTGGCGGCGCCTCGAGCACATCACCTGGGACCTCGAATATGGCACCCGGGGATCCTTCGGGGATCCGCGCATCGACAATGATCAAATGTGTCGCCCCGCGCGCACTGTACATGACCGACATACCGTCGGTTCCGCCGTCAAAAACCCGCGTGTGGTCCGGGACGCCGTTTTCTCGCATTTGAGCGATGAGATGCGGGCCGACGCCGTCGTCGCTTCGGTTCGGATTGCCGCATCCGATGACGACGATATCAAGCGGCATCAAATCCGCCATAGGCGGCAAGACCATTCCGGTTCAACCGGCACCATCAATTCCGGCAAGTCGCAGAATTTCGCATGTACCTTGTAGTACATGCAGGTCTCGCAGGGTTGCTCAATCTCGTCAGCCTCGATCGTGTGATCGGTGAACCCGGCGACAATCAGTTTCTTTTCCAGATCGTCGCCGGCCTCAACCTGCAGGCGCGCCACGATTTCATTGACTTCCTCGCTGGTCCCGGCACGTGGCCAAACCTCGGTTTCCAGACCCGAGGCCAGCATATCGGCAATTCTCGCGCGCACCTTTTCGTCGTCCATTTCTGCGCTCCCTTCAGATCCGCCAGAGGCGGCACCACCATTCCGGTTTTGCCGGAAGATCAAGCTCTGGCAGGTCGCACCAGCGCTTGTGTACCAGGTAGTACATGCATTCCTGGCACCGCATTTGGTCTTCGCCGTATGGCTGCAACAGCCAGCCCGAAATCACAAGTTTCTCGCGCAGTTGATCCGCGCTCAGGGGGCGCAACTGGTCAAGCAGCGCCCCGAATTCCCGATCAGTCTCCGGGAATGGCTCAACCTCGGTTTCCAATCCTTCTGCGAAATGGTCCTCTATCATTTGGATGAGCATTTCATGCCCCGCTTCGGCGGGTGTCAGGCCATACTTGTCTATGTAAGCTTGGCGCTGCTCTTGAGTTATTGATGCTTCCGGATTTTCTGACATTCAGCTCCCTCCCTAATTGCCGGATGTCGTCGGTCGGCAGATTTGATCCGCCGACCAAAAATAAACATCAGGCTGTTCGGAAGCGGGCCAGTTCGTCGCCTGTTTTGGCATCATGCGCATGAACGGTGCAAACTAGGCAGCTGTCATAGGATCGGCAAACGTGACCAACCTCAACCGGGTCCGCGCTGTTCTTGATCGGTGTGCCGATCAGCGCTTCCTCTATGGGCCCCCGATCGCCGTCGGATGTGCGCGGCCCAACATTCCAAGTCGTTGGCGCAATGATCTGGTAGTTGGCGATCTTGCCATCACGCACGTCAATCCAGTGGCACAATGCGCCGCGGATGGCCTCGGTTGCGCCCCAGCCCTGACCGTCTTTTTCAGTTGGCTTTATATACCATTCGTCGTTCAGTTTGAACTCGCGCAAATTGCGTTCGGCTTCGCGATAGAGAATGCAAAGCTCGTGCATGCGCGCAAAGTGCCGCAGCATCGTCGAGGCACCGCCCATCTTGCGGTACATATCAAGCACCAATCCGTCGCTGTGTTGGAAGTCATGGCCCGTGTCATTGCCCGCGATCAAGCGACGCGCGAGCGGACCTGCTTCCAGACGTCCGGCCTCTGCATGAGACACGGCCGTTGACCAGGAGTATTTGCCCTCGGGATCGATGGGGTTTTTGCTCACCGGGTTCGTGGTCCGGTCGAACGGGTGCACCCCGCCCGCCGCCTCGTCGTACCAGGCGTGCTGCGTGTCTTCGCGGACAAAAGACTGGTCCATCGGGCGGAATGTGTCGGATGCGCCGTCATAGATGCCCGATTTCATGATCACCGCATCTGCGCGGCCATCAATCGTGGGGTTCTGGTACTTGTCTTCATGCGGCAGATAGCCCCATGTGGTGAACCGGCCGTGGCCTTTGCCATACTGATCAAGGCCAATGTCCTTGGACATACGCCAGAACAGGCCCAGGTCCGAATTTGCGTGCTCCGGCTTTTCATCCAGCCACGCTTCGAATTGCTCCAAGGTCTGGATTTCTTCGTAACGCTCCATCGAGCAGCCCAGCCACAGCGGCTCGATCCAGTTCTGGCGGAAATGCTCAAGGATCGACCAGGCGCGGGTGATGTCCGTCAGGGTGGGCGAGCACATGACGCCGCCGGGCACCATGAAGGAGGAGTGCGGCCACTGACCGCCCAGAAGGGCGTAGATCTCGACCGGGCGGCCGGAGATTGTCACCCCCGCTTCATAGGATGTGCCGGTAAACGGGGAATAGCGTTTGACGGCTTCCTCATAAAACGGGCTCATCGCGTAATTTTCGTTGGTGTAATCGATCATCCACAGCCCGTAGTGGTGGCGGGGCAGGGATTGTAGCGATTCAACGATCTGGCCAAGGTTGCGTGCCAGAATAGCGTTGCGCGGTACCGTGGTGCCCCAGGCCGTATCCAGCGCCCAAGCTGCACAAGTCAGGTGCGACGCGCCGCAAATCCCGCAGGCGCGAGGCGTCACAACCAGACCCGCTTGGGGGTCCTTGTCCTTCAGGATGACTTCGAACCCGCGAAACATTTCCGCATGGGTCCAGGCGTTTGTCACAACGCCGTTTTCAATATCGACCCGGACATCCAGATCGCCTTCGACGCGGCCAACTGGCGAAATGTCGAGTGTTTCTACTGCTGCAGACATAATTCTCTCTCCCAAATCGCAGTTAGACTACGAAGATATCTTCTTCGGCCCAGGCCGGTGCCGCGCCTTTGGCGGCTGCGGTGAGCTTGATGTAACCCTTCTTGTCGACACCCTCGGGCATGTCCTTGGGAACCCCCATGACGGTTTGCGTCTTGAAGACAGTGCCCGGAGCCAGATCGAAGAATGGGAATTCCGGTTCAGTGCATCCAAGACAGGGCATGCCCGCACGGGTCTTTGACGAATGGCGGTTCCAAAGGATGCGGTTGCAAGGACTGTGTGTCATGGGCCCGCGGCAGCCCAGATCATAGAACAGGCACCCCTTGCGCTGGCCGAACGCCGTCGTCGACACCTTGTAGGCAAAGTGCATGTTGCGCGTGCACCCGGTCTGCGTGAAGGATGAAAAGAACGTCTTGGGGCGATGAAATTCATCCAGCGTTAGATCACCGGCACGGCCCGTAGCAACGGCAACGAGAATTTGCGTCACCCAATCGGGATGCGCCGGGCATCCCGGAATGTTGATCACCGGCAGACCGGATTTCGCCGCAAACCCTTCGCCCAATGCGCCACCCTTATCGCGCTTCAGGAACTGCAGGCCAACGCTTTCGGATGGGTTCGGCGCCGTAGCTGGGATGCCGCCATAGGTCGCGCAATCGCCGATCGCCACAACGAAATCGGCAACGGCCGAAAGCTCTTTCACCCAGTCTTTCATCGGGCGTCCGCAGAACCGGTTCCATTCGCCGGTGCCGTTGGGCGCGTTGATCACCGTGCCCTCGAACACGAAGATATCCAACTTGATCTCGCCCGAGATGCACTTTTCGACGATCTCTTTGACCTGGTCGCCCAGTTCAAGCCCAAGAGAGGGTTGCCAAAGCACGTTGATTCCGAAGTCGGTGACCAGATCACACGCACTTGGTTCCTCCGCATTCAGAAAAGACATCGTGTTGCCGGAACACGCACCCCCCTGAAGCCACAACAGATTTGCCATTTTCTTCCTCCCAAGGACCAGCATTTATTGCGGCGCATTCCGCAACCCAGAACCATGTCTTCTGCTTGGCATGAGGGCGAAAGGCGCGAGTTTGATGCTGCAATGTTGTACCGCGCCACGCAGTACTGCAAATCAACACATTTGGTCGGGGCGGCCTATTCTGGTAACAAAGTGCATACTGCAAACTAAGTATTCAGGGGCAATTGCAAACTTTGCTGACAGTCTAGGGGGCTCAACTCCGTCCCCCGCACACCGGGCATTCGGCTTCTCCAAAGTAGCTGTACCAGATCCCTTTACAATTCTTGCACCAATGTCCCTTGGCACCCGCGCCCGAACCAGACAAAGCCCGCGACAGGGCCGTCAGACCGAGATTGCGCGGTTCGGACCGGGTCTTTGACAGGCCGGATCTGGCATACGGGAATCCGATGACTTTATTGGCAGGCGTGTCATCGTCCATATCTTACCCTTTGCGCAGGCCGTATCGTTTTATCTTGTTCGCCAGCCCGACTCGCGACAGGCCCAACTCTTCTGCAACCTTGCTTTGGTTCCAGTGAAACGCCGCGAGCGCCTGGGTCAAGACGGCCTGCTCCAGATGTTCGACTTTGTCTTTGAGTGTCGCGCCAGATGTCAAAAACGCCGCGCTCTCGTGGTTCTCGATTGGCGTACGCGCGATCTTTTCCGATAAGTGCCTTAACGCAACATACCCACCCTGTTCCGCCACCGCGACCATGCGCTGAACTTCACTTTCCAGTTCCCGGACATTCCCTGGAAACGGATAGTGCTCCAGTTGTTTCAGGACGTCCGATGTGACGCCCAATACCCGCCGACCAACCACGCCTGCATATTTCTCAACAAAGAACTGCGTCAACACCGGGATGTCGTCAGTCCGGTCGCGAAGCGCAGGCAGTTCCAACTGAAACCCGCGCAGTCGATAATACAGATCACGGCGGAAACTGCCTTCTTCCACCATCTCTTCGATCGAACGGTTGGATGCCGCGATGATCCGCACGTTGCTGTGCAGGGTTTTATCAGAGCCGAGCGGTTTCACTTCGCCCTCTTGCAGAAAGCGCAGGAGGGCCACCTGAAAATGCGGTGACACTTCTGAGACCTCGTCCAGAAACACAGTGCCGCCATCGGCGGCCCGAAACAGGCCCAACCGGTCCGCAATGGCCCCCGGAAAGGCGCCACGCACATGGCCGAAAAGCTCGGAGTACAACGCGTCGTCAGACACACTGCCACAGTTCTGGCTGTGCATGGGCGAGTTCACGCGATCAGAGTTGAAATGAATGGCGCGCGCCAAAAGCTCTTTGCCGGTGCCTGTCTCGCCCCGGATCAGCACAGGCATGTCCGTCGAGGCTGCAACTCTCGCTTCGGCGACCAATTCGGCCATCTTGGGGCTTGAGTAGACCAACCTCTCAAAGCGTGAAACACCCCCCTGGACCGACCCTCCCTCTTCGTCCGCGAAAATCTCATCGTCCAGCGAAAGCTTGAGCTCTCTGCTCAGAATCCGGTGTCGGCGCGACAGCTCGGCATGTTCCAGGGCGCGCTTGACGACTATGCGGATCTGCTGCTCTTGCACCGGTTTGGCGAGATACAAATAGGACGCCGTATCTTCACATAGCTGCGCACCACGGCTCAGTTCATTTTTTTCGCAAACGACAATTCGCCAACACGCGGTATGAGACAAGCGAGACCGCACCAAAGCGTTGTCCGGTCCAATATCATCCTCATCGAAATCATAAAGAATGAGGTCCACGTTCACTTCATTCAGGCGGCTCTTTGCGGAATTGTCATCCTCGCAGAAGATCAACCGGTACCCATCCAACTCGCTCAGGGCGCTTGAAGCGGCCAAGGTCAAAGCCTTGTCCTTCGATTTGATAAGAACCGTAGAAATATTGGACAAGGTGCTAGGATCTCCGTCGCCGCTAGTGTTTGCTGGATCAGTATCAGCAAACCTTCTTTGCATAAAGAGAACTATTTATGCAAGTTTTGGCTGCAATCTGGCTGTGGAGCGCAAATCCAACGCTGCTTTGCCAGTTGTGAGCATGGCGCGTAACGTCGTGTCGCTGCGTTCCTCGGTAATTGCCTTCCAGCTCTCGCTCTTCTGTGAAAACCTTCACGGAACGCTGGATCACATCGAAGCAAGAAATCTATGACCTTGTCGAGCAACCGCTATGGCAACTTGAGCGGCACAGCAAGACAGGGCTGGCCGCATCTGCCAGCAATGTCTACGCAAGCGAAAACCGCGTAGCATGAATCCGTTCCCCGCGGATTCCCGCTCTGTGCAGCAAAGGATCGATCAGATGATGCTCGTACGGACCAAGGTCAATGACGGGTTTGGCGACATCTGTTGCAACGCAGCGAAACACTCGCTGCAAGTGCAATCAGATGCTGCGCAAGCAATAGCCGCACTAGCGAAAGGCGGGTTTGTCCTGCTCTCCGGACAAACGCACCGAAAGCAGCGAAGGGCCGGTATTTGAACAACTCAGCACGCTAAAATTCTCGCAGCATGATGGCAAAGCTGTCTTTGTCAGCGCTAGTAGTTCACCTGTTCGAAGCCGTAGTTGCCCTCATAGTCACGCCAATCGACGAAGACAGATCGGTGATAGATACCCGGGCAATTCTGGCCCCAACGTTCAAGTCCCACATGGGCCTCGGGCAGGGCAGTTATGGAAGATCGCTGCCATGAGAAATCGCCTTGGGTCCCGTAGGTGCCGAGGACCACGGTCGCGCTTCGGTTACAATCCCCATCGCGCCCGGACTCGTGCTGTCGTGCATACCGTACATCGAAGACGCGGATGGACCGCACGAAATTGAACTCTGGCCCGCTGATATCGATGTCCGCGCGGTCCTGAACAAGCCGAAGGGTGAAGTCTGTGGGAACGAGATTATCTACTGGCAAGGATTGGAGCGGTCGACGGTTGTCGGTCCGGTACAAGGCTTCAATTATGCGGTCAGCGTTGTTTGATTGCCGATCGCTCTCATAGGACGCGCCCATGGGACAGCGCCAGATTTGCAGCGGCGGTTCCACTGGCCAAGGCGTAATCCGCCGGATGAACTCGGCGCGGGCTCGGGCGCAAGGGACGGAAGCGGGCCAGCCGCCAGACAGGCACAAGAGGATCGCGCAATCGATCGGGTAGGTCTGCGCGCGGGCGGGTGCCGGCAGCGAAAAGCTTGTCACGGCCAAAGCGACTGCGACCGAGGGGAGGAGCTTCTTGAGTAAATGGCGCATACTGGGGGACCTCCGTGAGAGGAGTTCAGCATACATACGATAATATACTATCGCAACGCAAAATATAAAGCCGCATAATGAAGTTTATGTTAACTAAGCTCGCGATTCGTCTTACGTCCGTGAGCCTATCCGCCCGGAGATCCTGCGAGATGTCGCGGATGTTGACGAAATCGAATGCCTGCGGATGGGGATGAAGTCAGATTGGCGATCCATCAAGGCCTTCAACAAGGACCGGTTTGAGGAGAAACAAATCCGATTGCCTCAAAAATATGCATGAGTGTCGTGCTGATGCCTGCGTCTTCTGGAACGAACGACGACACGAACCGCTTGATCGTCATCTGCGCGAGGTGATCGCGCAGTTTCCCTCCACTGGTGGCATCGATCTCTGTGCCATTGGCATCCGCCACGATGTCTCCGACTATTACAAGGTCAGTCGACAGGTCGACCAGATCCCCGATCTGGCCGATGCGATTGTCGGCCTTCTGGACCGATACCTTGTTTCCGGCGGGCGATGAGACGCGCATGACGACCCTCGCTAGGCCGCCGCCAACCGCGCCCGGTCGTGCGGGCGGTTATAGTTCAGAATCGGCCCATTGGGCGCAACTTGAGTCGGATTTATGGTACGTTGGCTGACGTAATAGTGCTCCTTGATGTGCCGGAAATCCACGGTCTCGGCCACGCTCGGGGTCTGGTAGAGATCCCGCATGAAGTTCGAGATGTTGGGGTAATCCTCGATCCGTTTTAGGTTGGTCTTGAAATGCCCGTGATAGACCGCGTCGAACCGGATCAGCGTGGTGAACAGGCGCCAGTCGGCCTCGGTCTGGGTGTCACCGATCAGGAAGCGGCTTGTGGCGAGGCGGGTCTCAATCTGGTCGAGCGCTGCGAACAGGCTTTCGAAGGCCTCTTCGTAAGCGGGTTGTGTGGTTGCGAACGCGGCCCGGTAGACGCCATTGTTGATGCGCGGGTAGACGAAATCGTTGATGTCGTCGATTTGCCCGCGCAGGGGCGCGGGGTAGAAGTCCAGCGTGTTTCCGGTCAGATGGTCAAAGGCCGAGTTGAACATCCGGATGATCTCGGATGACTCGTTGCTGACAATGGTGTTGGTCTTCTTGTCCCACAGCACGGGGACGGTGACGCGGCCGGTATAGTCCGGAACCACGCTGGTATAGACCTGATGCAGGAAGTCGTGCCCGCCGATGGGGTCGCCGCCGGTTTCCTTGTCGAATTCCCAGCCGTTTTCCAGCATGTGCGGGGGCATTGTTACGTTAACAGTTTCAGATTTGCAGATTTGTTGGAAAGGGCATAGGTGGCATGAGCATCACCGATGGGGAGTGTCATGAACTCTGTGTATCTGGCCCGGCCCATGCGGTTTTAGATACTCAAGCGTCGAAGCGCTCGCCGAACATTGTGGCGAACTGGTTGCGGGTTGCAAACCATTCCCGGACATTTCGGCCGTCCTTTTCGAATTTGCGGATAGCGAGGTAGATTAACTTGGTCGCGGCCTCGTCGGTCGGGAACGAGCTCCGCGTCTTGATGGATTTCCGGATCACCCGGTTCAGGCTCTCGATGGCGTTCGTGGTGTATATGATTTTCCGGATTGCCGGATCGAAGGCAAAGAACGGGATCACCTCCTACCACGCCCGGCGCCAGGCCGGGGCGATCGAGGCGTATTTCCCGGCCCATTTTTCCTCGAAGGCATCAAGTTCGGCAGCGGCCAGATCGGCGGTTGCGGCCCCGTAGATCCGGCGCAGATCGGCGGCCACGGCCTTGCGGTCCAGAAGTTCAGGCTGTGACGCACCAGATGCACGATGCAGGTCTGAACCATGGCATCCGGGAAGGCGGCCGTGATGGCTTCGGGAAAGCCCTTGAGGCCGTTTACAACGGCGATCAGGATGTCCTGCAGCCCCCGGTTCTTGAGTTCGTTCATCACCGAGAGCCAGAACTTCGCCCCTTCGTTCTCGGCGATCCAAAGGCCGAGAACCTCGCGGCTGCCGTCGCGGGTGACGCCGAGGGCCACGTAAACCGCCTCGTTCTTGACCGTCCGGCTATCGGCGTCGCGGATCTTCACCCGTAGTGCGTCAAAAAGCACGATGGGATACATCCGGTCCAGCGCCCGGCTCTGCCATTCCCGGACCTCGTCGAGCACGTGACCTGCTCCCCTTGGAGTCCGCTCTTATTGGTTAGTTCTGTTCAGGGTTTGGTCCTCTTCTGACCGTTGGTGATACTCCCGCGGGGTGAGCCCGTCGAGGCTCGAATGTGGGCGGTGGTGATTGTACAACTAAACGCCAGAACACCCACGTTACCGAGTGCCGCGAGGTTCTTTATCGATGGCATCCCTGGTTTGGTCGATTGGTTCATGTCCATCAGATGATCGACAAGCCTGGCGATGCGGTGTTTCGGTGCAATCTTACCGGTCGCCGGTCGGACCGGCTTCTGGAAGTCCCGGCATGGATGTTTGACCGGGCCGCATGTGTGGCTTGCCGTCGGGTCGATATGGCGCATGTGGGCCTGGACACCCTGACGTTCCTTGCGGAGTTGGTCTGTGATGCTGGCTTCACCTCGCTTGATAAATCCGCCTCCTCATCGCGCGCTGGCGCAGCATTGGACTCTGAACCCACGATTCGGAGGTCGGCCAATGCCGCGCAAAATGGCGACGACGCAACTCGAGCTGTTCCCGGACACCCAGTCCGCGCCCGTGACACAGACACCGCCTTGGCAAAGCCTTCCCGGCGACACGCAGCAAACGCTCACACGGTTGATGGCACGCCTGATTGCAGAACACGCCAGCGCGGCGGACAGGGGGAGCGATCATGAAGCATGAGAAGATTGGCCCGCAGCATTTGGATCGCAAGGCGATCCTTTATGTCCGCCAGTCATCGGCCCACCAGGTCCTGCACAACCGGGAAAGCAGCGCCCTGCAATATGCCATGCGGGAGCGGCTTTCGGATTTGGGCTGGAGCCGGATTGAGACCGTGGATGACGACCTCGGCCGTTCTGCCGCCGGCGGTGTCGCGCGGGAAGGCTTTGACCGGATGATCGCCGATGTTTGTCTCGGCAAGGTCGGCGCCGTCGCGGCGCGTGAAGTATCCCGCTTTGCGCGCAACAGCCGGGACTGGCAGCATCTCATCGAGATGTGCCGTGTCGTCGACACTGTGCTGGTCGATCAGGAAACGGTTTATGCGCCACGCGATGGCAATGACCGGCTGCTTTTGGGCCTGAAGGGCAGCCTGAACGAATACGAGCTCGATCTTCTCAGACAACGATCCCTCGCGGCACGCCACGAGAAGGCACGGCGCGGCGAACTTGTCGTCGCCGCCCCTGTCGGCTTCGTAAAGGCCGGGGACCGGCTTGAGAAAGACCCGGATCGCCGCGTGCAAAAGGCCATAAGTCTGGTATTCGACAAGGTCGCCGAGCTGGGAAGCGCGCGGCAGGCCCTCCTGTGGTCCCTCGAACATGGCCTTGAACTGCCCAGCTTGCGCAAACAGGGTGAGGTGGTCTGGCGCCGCCCGACCTATGCCACCATTCATCGCATGATCGTCAATCCGGCCTATGGCGGGGCTTATGCCTATGGCAAAACCCAGGCATCGCCAGGGTTCGGGACATCGGCCGTTCGCAGGAAAGACCGCGAGGAATGGCTTGCATTGAAGCCGGGCGCGCATGAAGGCTATGTGAGTTGGGAACGGGCAGAGGCGATCCGCAAGATGGTCAGCGACAATGTCCCTCAGAGCCGGCATCACGGCGCAGCCAAACATGGAGCCGCCCTTTTGGCCGGGCTGCTGCGCTGTCGGCGCTGTGGCCGCAAGCTGACGGTTCGCTACACCGGCAAGAAGCATGATATCCCGCGTTACTCCTGCTGGCGCGGTCTCCTGGACAATGGCGAGGCGCGCTGCATCGCTTTTGGCGGATTGCGGGTCGACGATGCCATCGAACAGGCGCTCCTGCAGGTGGTCAGTCCCGGTGCCATCGCCGCGGCGGAGGCGGCCGCCCGGCAAGCGGCGCGTCAGCGGGATCAGGTTCGCGATGCGCTCTGTCGCGACCTTGAGGCCGCGCACTACGAGGCAAACCGCGCGTTTCGGCAGTATGATGCATCCGATCCCGAGAACCGCCTGGTGACCGCCGAACTGGAGACTCGCTGGAACCGGGCACTCACGCATGTCCAGGAGATCGAGAACAAGATCGCTCACCACGATACGGTCAACCCGACGGGGACAGCATTGCCGGTGGACGACCTGACGGCCTTGGGAACCGATCTCGAACGCGTCTGGTTCGCGCCGATGACGGATGCCAGGTTGAAGAAGCGCATCGTCCGCACGGTGATTCGGGAAGTGATGGCCGATCTTGATGACGATGCGTCGGAGATCGTCCTGCTGGTTCATTGGATGGGCGGTGCCCATACAGAGCTTCGCCTGCCCAAGCGCCGCCGAGGACAGCGCAACGCCACCTCTGCAGATATTGTCGAGGCCGTCCGCCAGCTTGCGCGGATCGCCAGCGACGATGTCATCGCCGGCGTTCTGAACCGGAACGGTCTCGTCACCGGCAACGGAAACCGCTGGACCAGGGAGCGGATCACAGCGCTCCGGTCCTACCGCAAAATTCCGGTGTTCAAGCCCGATCCCGGCGGCCTCGATCCCTGGCTCAACCTATCCAGCGCGGCCAAGCTGCTCGGAGTGGCCCCAAAAACGTTGCGGTTGGCAGCGGAAGCAGGTGAAATCGAGGCGGACCATCCGCTCGCCGACGGGCCATGGGTATTCGAGCGCGCGGAACTGTCAAAAACGGCGTCCCAACAACTCAGGAAACGGGCGCAGAAAAACCCCAAACACCCCGCGGTATCGCACCCGGATTAGCAAAACCTATTTTCTTCAATAACATAGAAAGATGGGCGCAATGAAGCAGAGTTGTAGTCGTCGCGCCATGCCGCAACTATGCGGCAGGCATGGCGCAAAGACGGGAACAGGTGCTCGTTTAGGCATTCCTCGCGCATCCGCCCGTTGAAGCTCTCGACCAAGCCGTTTTGCATGGGTTTGCCCGGTGCGATGTAGTGCCACCCGACTTTGCGGTTTTCCTGCACTTGAGCATCGCGTTGCTGGTCAGTTCTGTTCCATTGTCGCTGACCACCATGCAGGGATAGCCACGCAATTCTGCAATCCGATCCAGCTCACGGGCGACGCGCGTGCCGCCGATGGATGTGTCCACGACAGCCGCCAGGCATTCCCGGCTGAAGTCATCGATGACGTTCAACACCCGGAACCTTCGCCCGTCTTCCAGCGCGTCTGACATGAAGTCGAGCGACCACCGCTGGTTTGGCCCCTGCGGGATTGCCATGGGCGTCCTGGTGCCCACAGCGCGCTTGCGTCCGCCCCGTTTACGGACGGTTAACCCTTCTTCGCGATAGAGCCGGTAGAGCTTCTTCCAGTTCACCTCCCAGCCCTCCCGCTTCAGCAGGATATGCAGGCGGCGATAGCCAAACCGGCGCCGCTCGGACGCCAGTTCCTTCATCCTGGCCCGCAGCTCGGTGTCCGCCGGCCGCTTCGACTTCCGCCGATACACACGCGGATCGATCCCGGCCAAGGCGCAGGCCCGTTTCTGATTGTAGCCCTTGGTCTTCATTGCCCAGTCCACGGCGTTCCTCCTCGAACCGGGCTTCAGAAGTTTTTTCCAAGCATCTCTTTCAGCGTGGCGACATCGAGCATCTGCTCTGCCAGCATCCTCTTGAGCTTCGCATTCTCGGCTTCCAGCACCTTCAGACGCCGCGCATCAAACACCTCCATGCCGCAATATATTGAGCGCCAGTTGTAGAACGTCGCATCACTGATCCCATGCTTGCGGCAAAGCTCTTTCGCGCTCAACCCGGCCTGGTGTTCCTTCAAGATGCCAATGATCTGCTCTTCGCTGAAACGGCTTCTCTTCATCGTCTGTCTCCTTCGTTGGAGAACAGGCTAACCTCAAAGCAAGGACTTTTCAGGGGAGCAGGTCAAAGGTCCTTTATGTAATTAAGCAATCCTTCGACCAGTGAAGCCAACTCTTCAGTCTCGTCCCTGCTTTTTGTCGTCGCCTGATCCAGCTTCGCAGCCGTGATCTCCACTTGCTTTGCGTTCTCGCCCAATTGCTCAAGGCCTATCGTGCCAGCGAGGCCATATATCCGGTGAGCCCTTTCCTTTATCTTTACGATGGCATGCGCAGCATCCTGATCGGTTTCGATACAATTAAGAAGGTTGCTGAAGTGCTCGAGATGTTGGTCGAGACTTCGCAGATACTTCGCTTGGATGCTGATGATTGCGTCATTCAGCGCGGTATGATCTGTCGATTCCATATTTGACACTCTTATCTTAGGGTAAGCAGACCGTTAATTCGGTCCCAGATACTTGGCTTCGTTGAAGTTGGTTGAGCAGTGCGGCCATTTTGATCTGCGGATGCAATGGCGTCATCAATCAACTGCAAGGGATTTCGGGAAGCCAGGATCGACATCGTAACCGGCTCTCCCATGATGATCTGGATTATATCGTGGTCTGCGGCCTCAAACTCATCAACACTTGCCTGTATTCGCTGCGCCAGATCATCAAGCGCGCTCGAAATGATACGCTGGGTAACGCAAACAAATCGGCCGCGTCCACAATAGGCCAAGAGATAGCTTCTACTCTTCATATTGAGCGCTATCGCGTCTGCCACATCCACAAGTGTCATGTAGATGTCGCTCAAGCTGGAGCGCGACCAAAGCCCCTCGAAATCACGTATAGCGAACCCGATAACCGTTGATTGGAAGATTTTGCCGCGAGACAGTTGCAGGAGATAGTTTTCCAGAACCAACTTATCTATTGCCCCTGGCACTTCGTCAATGGTTACAGCATCGTCAATCGAGAAGCTGAATGCCTCACCGACCTTGTTTCTAAGCGATTGAAGCTCGCGTGCCGATCCGGTTGCAATCCGTTGCTCCTTCACCAGTTTCTCGGCCAAACGGATTCTTGTGCCAAGCTCCAGCGGATCGAATGGTTTGCTGATGTAGTCTGTTGCACCTGCGGCAAACGCACGATCAATATAGGATCGGTCTGTCATCGCCGTTATCATGAGTATCGGGCATGTCTTGTAGTGAGGCAGTGCCCTGATAACACCACAGAGTTCGATTCCATCCATTTCCGGCATCTGAATATCTAGCAGAATGCAGTCAAATGGAGACGTTGCATTCGAGATTTCCCGTAGTGCAGCCGTGGCTGAGTTCACGAGAGTATGCTCGACAAAGCCGCCAGCCTTGAGAATTGCTTCGAGCAGTTCCAGCACATACTTGTCATCGTCGACGGCAAGGATTTTCAATTTCTCGTCTCCCAGTCGTTCCTACGAAACTCTCGATATCGCATAGGTGATTCCTAAACCCAGTATTCGGAGTGGCTACCACTTTTCCATGTTAGGTTGTAGGTGGGAATTGAGGCTGCAATTTGGCAGTGAATAATGTTTGAGGGAGTTGAGGTCGCTATTTTTGAGAACCTTAGCCGGGTTCAGAAGCTGGTAGACCCAGCAGTTGGAAATTCCTGATTGCTGACGCTATTCAGCGGCGGCTCGATGCCAAGCTGCGTGTAACAGGGTGGGCAACCCAACCGGATCAAAGGGTTTGGCTATTACGTCGAGCGCACCCAGTTGTTTGAGCATCACTGAAACGTCGTTTTGGACTTTAGCTGTCATGAAGATCACCGGCACTTGTTCAAGGCCCGGTAGACGACGCAACTCCGTCCAGGTTTCTTCCCCGGTCATCCCCGGCATCATCATGTCCAGGAGGAAAAGGTCTGGCTGGAAGGCCAATGCACTGGCTATTGCTTCTTTGCCAGAACTACATGACTGCACAGTTAACCCACCTATGGAACAGAGAGACAGCTCCACAATCGTTCTTATATCCGCGTCATCGTCGACATGCAGGATTCTTTGCAGCTCGGTCATATCGGAGTTGTTCCTAGGTTGTTTAGCACTCAGTCGGGTAGTGTCTCAAACTCAAGTAAAAACGTGGTGCCGACGCCAACAACGCTTTCAAAGTCTATACTCGCACCGTGTTTGTCGAGGATGCGTTTTGTGATGTGCAACCCAAGGCCCGTTCCCCCAAACTTCCGCGTATCGGAGGCGTCGAGCTGCGAAAACGGTTTGAACAGTTTATCCCTTGCCTCTTGAGGAATCCCTATACCCTGGTCCGCGACGCGAATAATGGCCATTCCGCCTTCCTTCTCTGCCGAGACGCGGATGATGTCTCCTTCGTCAGAGAACTTAATCGCGTTCGAGAGCAAGTTCGCCATCACCTGGAGCAGGCGTGATTTATCGCCAAGGATCATGAGCACTTCACCAGAGGTTTCGAAAACAACCTCAATCCTTGAATTCCGCGCATAATGAGAAATGGCATCAACTGCTTCTTGGACTATTTCTTCGAGATTCACCGCTTCTAACTGCAGGTCAATCTGACTGGTTTCCATCTTTTGAAGATCCAGAAGCTCACCGATAAGAAGAAGCAGACGATCCGTGTTTCGTTGCGCCATGTCCAGCAAAGGCGATAACTCGGCAGGTATCTCGCTCGCCGCGCCACTTCTCATCAGGTCAAGTGACCCCTTGATCGACGTTAACGGCGTGCGCAGTTCATGGCTCACGGTAGAGAGAAATTGCGACTTCGCTTCAGACGCTCTCATGGCCCGGTCGCGTTCCAGCTTCAAACTCTCGAACTGGCGCATATTCTTCCTGTAGAGATCAACAAATATCCGCGAACAATCCACTATGAAATATAGAACAAAGCCGACCGTGATGAACTGCAGCCAAAGATAGGAGTGTATTGGTGGTCGGACGACAATCAGGTCGCGCGCGGGAATGAAAATGAAAGCAAGACCGTAGATCACCAGCTTAATGAGAAGGAGTTGTGGAATCTGGTGATTGTTGACGGCGGCAAAAAGCGCTGCGGCAAACAACAGGAACAGGGGCGTGAAATGAAGGGCTGGACCCTCTGACCACGACATTACTATTGCAAATGAAGCGATTGCCAGCGTGCTTAGAATTTGGCTCATGATGACCAGAGCGAGATATTTTCTAGTCTCTCGAACGCTGCCACCTTTCCAAACGATCACTTTTTTGGAAATGCAAAGGTCGGTCGCTTCCGCAAGCAGGAGGAACAAATAGCATATGGAGGCAAGGAAGAAGTCGAAGTAGTAAGCCGTTAAAAGGGCAACGCCTGCGAACATCGCCTGCCGTTGCCAGAACAGGTTCATACCAACTTTGACAAAGTCTTTCAGCTGATGCTCTGACCGGATTTTCTGGAGCCGCTTTCCACTGCCAGGCTTGTCCGCAAGCACCACGAAGTCACGCATGGGTATACGCTTTGCCAACCAGATCAATGGCGTTTTCAAAGATATGTTCATGCCGCTGACCGGTCCTGCAGAATGTTCTCTAAGCTGGGCGCAAGAGCTTCCCGTTTGATGTCGATTTGCAAGTTCGCGCCCTCCTGAGTTCAGCGGTCTATATGGACACCTGAAATTTCAACCTGCCAGCGCTCTGCTACGTTGCGGGGCGTGTCGCTGTATGAGCATGGTGTCAGACAAGGAGGCTGTTTCATGCGTCAGTTTACAGTATTCCGTTCACCGCACTGTATATGATAAATTGTGGGCAATGTCGTCAATACAGTTATGGGTTGATTTCTTCATCTGTGCCGAGTGTGTTTCCGTCTATGGATCGAGTTCCTGTATCAGTCATTGTTTTGCCTGGGTAGTGTCGCAAACTTTCTGGCGAACATTGCGTTTGGATGCGGCTCGGTCCAAAGGTTGCGGCTTGCTGGGCAAAGACCGGAGTTGAGACATTGATCAGTTTTAAGGTGCGCACTATCCGAAATTCGTGATCTTGTATGGGGTCAATTTCTATGTTCGGTTTGGCGTCTCATACCGCGACCTCGAAGAGGGAGATTGCCAACGTAACCGCGCCATTGGCACCGCCTGCCTGACGCTTGGGCGATCATCTAAGACACGTCGTTAAAGACGTCGTTAACGACGTGTCTTATGCGGGGTCATCGATGCGTGGTGAAATTCTTGGGGCGGAGCGGCGGCGTTTCTGGCGAAACGAGGACAAGCTCGAGATTGTCATGTCGGTTGGGATCGACGGGGCAACGGTGACACAGGTGGCGCAGCGGGCATTGTCACATTAACTCGGACCTGTTGGAAGCTTTGGAGATTTTGCGTAGTTGCGGCGCATGAGCATGATCGTCAGCTACAAGCGCCACCGTTTTCCACCAAAGATCATCGCGCACACGGTTTGGCTGTACTTCCGGTTCAACCTATCCCTGCGCGAAGTCGAGGAAATGCTGCTGAAGCGTGGCATTGATGTTTCCTACGAAACGATCCGGCGTTGGGTGGCGAAATTCGCCCCGCAGATCGCCCGAAACTTGCGCCTGCGGCAGGCGCCTGCGGGGGACGCTTGGCATCTCGACGAAGTTGTGGTGACGATTTCCGGGCGGAAATTCTGGCTCTGGCGCGCGGTTGATCAAGAGGGGATCGTTCTGGAGGAAATTCTGCAATCTAAGCGCGACAAGCGTGCCGCAAAGCGTTTTTTGAAAGCCTTGATCAAGCAGTTTGGCCTGCCCAAACGGATCGTCACGGACAAACTGCGATCCTACGGTGCGGCCAGACGCGAGATCGCGTCCGGCCTTGAACATCGCTCCCATAAAGGCCTTAACAATCGGGCCGAAAACAGCCATTTGCCGTTTCGAAAACGAGAGCGGTGCATGCAAGGATTTCGCTCTCCGGGCGGGTTACAACGGTTTGTAGCATGTCATTCTGCCACCAGAAACCGCTTCTCGATACCTGCCCGCCGCCGTTCGGCAATCGAAACACGCTATCACAGGATAGAGGCCTTCGACGCCTGGAAGGAGGCTGCGAGCATCTGACGCTCAAAGACCGGCCATCTATTCGCGGGTGGCAAGTTAAGTTGACAACACCCGAAGAATGGACTGTGCAGCGTGCGCGATACATGACGCTTCCGTCATGGGGCTTTAGTGGTCAAGCCGGAATCGGCGCAAAAATTCCGCTGCGCTTCACCAGTGTGGCTGCAGCATATGAGACGCGGGGGCGCGGAGACCGTAAATCTCGGAGCGCTGCCCGCGTCGCACCCCCCGCAAGGTTGTCCATATTGCTCTGTACTCCTTTAGCAGCAACGAAGCTTGCAATCTCAGCCCTCACACCGGTGTCATGCTTCCGTCCGTGGTTGGCACGCAGGGCCACCTACATGATGTCGGTGAGATCGGTTCCTGGATGCCTATCTGGAAAACGCGCTCGAACGGATTGCTCGGCGGCGGCGTCATATCCGGCGTTGCCAGGAACCGCGTCCCGGTGGGGACCTCGTCTTGGCAGGCTGAATCCTGCCAGGAGCTGTTGTACCTCCTCTTTCCGATTGTGCCGCAAGGTGAACCGCGCCGGGTTTGCGGGAGGCTCCAACTCTTGAGTAGGATGGAGCATCATGAGCAAGACGACGAACAAGTATTCCCCCGAAGTGCGCGAGCGTGCCGTTCGCCTGGTTGTAGACAATCCCGGGCAGCATGAGAGCCGTTGGTCGGCGATAGTGTCGGTGTCAGCGAAGATTGGTTGTGCGGCGAACACGCTGAACGACTGGGTCAAAAAGGCGGAGGTTGATCGTGGCGACCGCGCCGGTGTGACCACCGAGATGGCTGAGAAGATGAAGGCACTGGAGCGGGAAAACCGCGAACTGAAGCAGGCCAATGAGATCCTTCGCAAGGCGTCGGCATATTTTGCTCAGGCGGAGCTCGACCGCCGGTCCAGGACATGATTGCCTTCATCGAAGAGAACCGTGAAGCCATCGGGGTCGAGCCGATCTGCAGGCACCTGCCGATTGCCCCGTCCACGTTCTACGATCACATGGCCAAACGGGCGAACCCTGACCTGCTGTCAGGTCGCGCCAAGCGGGACAAGGCTTTGCGGCCCGAGATCGAACGTGTCTGGGAACAGAACTACAAGGTCTACGGCGTTCGCAAGGTCTGGCACCAGATGCGCCGGGAGGGCTTCGATGTGGCCAGATGCACGGTGGCGCGGCTAATGAAGGATCTGGGCCTGGAGGGCGTCATTCGCGGCAAGAAAGCCAGAACGACAATACCTGACAAGGCGCAGCCATGCCCGCTGGACAGGGTGAACCGCCAGTTCCGCGTGCCTGCACCGGACATGCTCTGGGTCAGCGATTTCACTTACGTGGCGACATGGCAGGGCTTCGTTTAGGCCCCATCGGAAGGTTTCTTCGTAGAACCACGCTAAGGAAGAACGAAGCATAAACATGGCTTATGGCGTGGTGTTTCTGATCACCTTGTAAGCTGTTGATCTGCCTATGCCGAGGTGTTTTGCGGCCTGGGCGACGGATT
>NZ_JBSXNV010000021.1:0-2552 GCF_056857795.1 Aliiroseovarius sp. B-4 | reverse complement strand
GTCTAAGATTTTTCGATGCGGGCCAGTTGGTTAGGTTGGTCTTGGCGGAATGGCCCGCGTTGACAAATCTGACAAGGTGGAAGCCGCGGGATGCGTGCGCTGCGTTATGGGGAAAGTACAGGCGTCTGCCTCTGATATCGGTTTGAGTTTCGCCGGGTTTGCCAAATTTGACCGGGCGGCTGGACGGCCTTTGGCGTTCCGTTGGGGGCTTTTGCGGGTCTTGCGGCGGTGCTTTGCATGGTCTTTTTCATCGAGAACGGCGTTGAACCAAATCCCAGCTCTGACCGGCACCCTGAGCGTCGGATCGGAGGATGGGCAGCAGATGGGCGTTTCATCATGCGGCCTGCTTTCGTGGTGGTGCCCGGGTGCGGGGTTTCTGCCCGCGCCGGAATGCTTCGATGATGCGCATCGTGCCGCCGCAGTTGGGACATGGTTCGCGCAGTTTCAGTGAGACTTGGGGGTCATCTTTCAGCTGGTCTGGTTCGTCAGATCTCGCTGTTCCGAGAAGCGCGCGGATCTGGGCGACTTTCTCTTTGCGACCGCTGCCCGCAAGGTAGCCGTAGTGGCGAATGCGATGGAAGCGATCGGGCAGGACATGCATCAGAAAGCGGCGGATGAACTCGAAAGTCGGTAGCCGCATCACCTTCATGCGATCCCCGCGCTTAGTCCTGTAGTCCTTCCACCGGAACGCCACGGTGTCGGCATCAGCGCTGACAAGGCGGTGGTTTGAGATTGCCACTCGGTGGGTATACCGGCTCACATAGGCGAGCACCGCTTCCGGGCCACCGAAGGGCGGTTTGGCATAAACAACCCAGCCGATCTTGCGCAGCGGGGCCAACCATCTGGCGAAAGCGCTGGCGTCTGCCAATCCGGCAAGATCGCCGAAGAACCTCAGTTGCCCGACACGGTGCAGGGCCATCAGCCCCTCAAGAAAGAGACGGCGGAACAGCCGCGACAGCACGCGCACATGCAGAAAGAACCCGGGCTTGCAGGCATTCCATCGATTGCCGTCCGAGGTCAGGCCGCCCCCCGGAACGATCATGTGAATGTGGGGATGATGGGTGAGCGCTGAGCCCCAGGTGTGTAATACGCTGGTCATGCCGACACGGGCGCCAAGGCGCTTGGGATCAGCGGCGATGGTGGTTACCGTTTGAGCAGACGCCTTGAACAGCAGACCATAAACAGCGCGCTTGTTCCAAAGGGCAATCTGGGCGATCTCAGCTGGCAGCGTGAAGACGAGGTGGAAATACTCGACCGGCAGCAAATCTTCGGCGCGCGCCTGCATCCAGTCACGGGCCGCTGGTGCCTGACACTTGGGACAATGCCGGTTCTTGCAGCTGTTATAGGCGATGTGCTGATGGTTGCACTTCGTGCAGGCCGCCACATGCCCACCGAGCGCTTCTGTACGACAGGATTCAATCGCTGACATGACGCGGAGTTGGCTCAGGTTCAGACGCCCCGCTTTGGCTCCCCGATAGGCAGGACCGTAGGTTCGAAAGATATCAGCGACCTCCAGCTTCGGGCGCGGCAACGCCCGTGCCCATCACTCTGACCTTCGGTCCTGAAGCTGCGCCAGCAGCTCATAGGGGCTGTCGGTGTCCCGGATCAGCTTGGTCGCGACATGGGTATATTGTGCGGTCGTGCTCAGCTTGGCATGGCCCAACAAAACCTGAATGACACGCACATCCGTCCCGGCCTCAAGAAGGTGGGTGGCAAAGCTATGACGCAACGTATGCAACGTGCTTCTCGGCGTCTTGATACCGGCCAGATGCTTGGCAGCGCTGAAGGCACGATGCAATTGACGCGGTGAAAGTGGGTTGATCCGAGGTTTGCCGGGAAACAGCCAGCCCTCCGGGCGCGCCTCGCGCCAATAGTCACGCAAAAGCTCCAATAGGCCCGGCGACAACATCACCTTGCGATCCTTGCCGCCCTTGCCCTTCTCGACGTGGATCAGCATCCGGTCGCTGTCGATATCCGTAACTTTCAGATTGCAGACCTCCGATGCCCTCAAACCGGTGCCATAGGAGATACTGAGCGCCGCGCGATACTTCAGCCCCGGTCCGGGTGCAACCTTTAGCAACTCGAATACCTCTTCGGCGCTGAACACAACGGGCAGTTTCCGGGGCTCGGTGCGGAAATGCAGGCACTGCTTCATCTCGGGGCGCTTGCAGGTCGTTTCAAAGAAGAACCGCAGCCCGACAAGCCGTACATTGTAGGTCGATGGGGTGACGTTCGTGTTCACCATCTGCAACTGATAGGCACGCAAGTCTTCGGCGGTCGCTGTGTCCGGAGACCGACCAAGGTACTCGGCAAAATATCGAACCGCTCGGATATGCGCTTTTTGTGAGCTCTCGCCCAGCCCTTTGATCCGCATATCTTCGATCATCCGCTCACGCAGCGGTGTGGTCTTCGTGTCCGCCATGGGACCCTCCTGTCTGTTGATTGAGAGACCCCAATCGTCAGACAGACACGCCCATTCCCAAAGTCTCGACCGTCAGATCATCGCAACGCGCCGGCCACAAGCGCCCCCGCCGCGCGAGCGGCTTCGTCCT
>NZ_JBSXNV010000020.1:0-29007 GCF_056857795.1 Aliiroseovarius sp. B-4 | reverse complement strand
CTTGCGGGAGGTATCGCGTTGTGGTGCTGTTGCCCCTTTGCGATACCGGGTTTGCCCCCGGCAAACCGCCTGTCATCTGTCCCCATATCCCGCCCACCATAAGGCTGGGGATCTGGGGGCAGATGACAGGCAAGCCCGCGCGTCGGAGAGCCGTTGGCTCGCCTCAAGCGGGCTGTCATTTCCACTCGTACCGCGCCGGGGCAAGGCGCGCTCCATCGAGGAAAAGACGGCTGACCCGGTGGCCCATGTCGGGGCATGGGCCGGGGTCAGCAACGGCACACATTGGCATCGTCTACTTCACGGGACGGGGGAGGGCACATGGCCAGCTACCACCTCTCCGTGAAGACGATCAAACGCAGCGCCGGGCGCTCAGCCACGGCAGCCGCGGCCTACCGTGTCGGGGAGCGCATTGAGTGCCAGCGTGAAGGCCGCGTCCACGATTACACCCGCAAGCAGGGTATCGAGGAGACCTTCATCCTGGCCCCGAAGGACGCGCCGGACTGGGCCACGGATCGGTCCCGTCTCTGGAACGAGGTCGAGGCCAGCGAGACCCGCCGCAACTCCGTCACCGCCCGCGAATGGGAGCTGGCCCTGCCGTTCGAGATCAGCGCAGAGGACCGCTCGCAGATCACCCGCGATTTTGCCCAGGAGCTGGTCAGCCGGTATGGGGTGGCCGTCGATGTGGCGATCCATGCGCCGCATCGCGAGGGCGATCAGCGGAACCACCATGCCCATGTCCTGACCTCCACCCGCAAGCTGGAAGCGGAGGGCTTCACGGCCAAGACGCGCGTTCTCGATTCCGCAAAAACCGGCGGGGTCGAGATCGAGCGGATGCGCGGCCTCTGGGCCGAGTTGCAGAACCGCGCACTGGAGCGGGCAGGGGAGGTGGAGCGCGTCGATCACCGGTCGCTCGAAGCGCAGCGCGAAGCGGCGCTGGAGCGGGGTGACGATCTGGCCGCCGAGGAACTGGACCGCGACCCGGAGCTGAAGCTGGGGCCAGCGGCCAATTCCATGGAGCGGCGCGCGAAGGTGATGGCTGAGCGTCAGGGGCGGGAATACACTCCGGTCACCGAGCGTGGCGCTGTCGTCCATGCCGCCCGCCAGGCCCGCGCCGCATTCCGCGAAATGCGCGCGCGGTTGGAACTGGCGCGTGAGACCTACGGCATCGAGCGCGAGGCCGGGCAGGGCCGCGTCGCTGCCGGTCTGGCAGCACTCAGGGCTGCAACCGCGAAAGATCGCGACCGAAATCCTGAAGACTTCCGAGAGCGTCTGGCGCGTGTCGTGGGCCAGTCACGGGACCAGGACGACACGCCGAAGCCGGAAGGCCGCAATTATGCGCGGGAGCGGCTGAAAGAGATCATGGAGAAGGACGCAGGGCGCGACGGCCAGACGGCGGTTCACAAGCTGGACGGTCACAGCGAGTATGACATGGGCGAGGAGACAGGACGCGCGGCGCGGAAGCCGTCCGTCAACGAGCGCCTGAAAGACGTGCTGAACAAGCCACGCGAAAAGCTGGAGATCAAGGACGAACGCGACCAGGAGAAGGATCAGGAGGTCGAGAAGGATCGGGATATCGACCGCGATCCGGGCCTCAGTCACTGACGAGGCGATGCGAGGTCGTTTCCCCGTTCTTCATAGGAATGCTCGCCTGTGCGAACCCAATACCGACGAGGAACGAAATAACGCCAGTTGCAGTCTTGAACTCGCGCACCCTGCGCGTCACAAGGTACTCCATGAACGCTGCGATATTCTGAGCATTCAGCGCTGGCAGATCGAGGCGGTTCTCGCCGAAGCGATGATCGAGGAAGCGGTCCGCGAACCGGAGCAGGGGGAGCGCGAGATGCTGGCCTGCCTGAACCCCGAGGAGATCCGCCAGTTCGACGTGATCCTCGACAAACTTTTGCGTGCCGTGCCCGGCTGGGCCGCCAAGTCGCCCCGCCTTGCGGCCCTGCATGGCGAGACGGGCGGCGAAGAGGCGAGGACGCCGTTGCCTGCCTGTCCCGGGGCACCTAGCGCAGTCCTGGCAGCCACATGGCGAGACCGGGCAGGAACCAGACGATAGCCACGCTCATCAGCATGATCAGCACAAAGGGCCAGACCCCACGAATCACTTCGCTGATCGGGGCCTTGGCCACCGATTGAACGATGAAGAGGTTCATCCCCACCGGTGGCGTTATAAGGGCGCATTCGATCATGATGACAAAGACTATTCCGAACCAGATCGGGTCGAACCCGTAGACTCCGAGCGAACCCAGAAGAACTGGCATTATAATCAGGATCATCGACAGCGATTCCAGGAACAGGCCCATCAGCAGCAGGATCGCGCAGATCGCCACCATGAATGCCCAGGGCGACTGGAACGTCGCGGCGGTCAGTGCGGTAACCTCCTGCGGGATCTGGTAGATTGTGACAGCTTTGCCGAACAGCTTGGCCCCGGCGACGATCAGCAGCACCGCGACGGTCGTGCTCATCGCTGCCAGCGCGGCGTGGCGCAGTTCGGCGATACTGGCTTCTCTCCGGGCGGCGACGATAACAAAGGCGATGATGAACCCGACGCCTGCCGCCTCGGTCGGGGTAAAGACACCACCGTAGATTCCGCCCATGATGACTGTGCCGATGAACACAACCGGCAGCGCGCCGGCAAGGCTGGTGAAGCGTTCGCCCCAAGGTGCGGCGGGTGAGGATCGGTAGGCGGGGTTCCAGACCGAGTAGGCAAAACAATAGAGGATGAAGCAGCCCGACAGGAATAGGCCGGGGCCGATGCCGGCAAGGAACAGGCCGGTGACGGAACTGTCGGTCGTGATGGCGTAGATGATCATCGGAATCGATGGCGGGATCAGGATGCCGAGTGTCCCGCCAGCTGCCACCAGCCCCAGCACGAAGGGCCGTGGATAGCCGCGTTGGGACATCTCTCCGATGGCGACCGTGCCAACGGTGGCGGCGGTGGCCACGGACGAGCCTGAAACGGCGGCGAAGATCGCGCAGGTCAGGATCGTCGCGACCCCCAGCCCGCCGGGCCAGTGCCCGACCCAGGACTGCACCGCGCGATAAAGCGCCGCGCCATGGCCGCCGATCAGCAGGACGTGGCTCATCAGCAGGAACAGCGGAACGGCGAGGAATTCGAACGAGTTGACGCCAGAGAGCATGAACTGGCTGGTCATGATCAGTGGCAGACCTTTCAACCACAACATCGCCGCGCCCAGCCCGCCGAGCGCGAAGGCGACCGGCACTCGGATCAGCAACAGCGCCATCAGCACTGCCAGAATTGTAAGTGTCTGCATTTATTCAGATTTCCGGGATCGTGCGCCCGGGCAGAACCCAGAGCTTCAGCAGCTCGGCGCAACATTGAAGGAACAGCAATCCGAACCCGATGGGCAGGGCCATCTGGATCGTCCACATCGGCAGAGACAAAGCCGTGTCGGTGGTGGTGCCAAGCTTGATCGACCGGGTCGCGTCGTTCAGGCCCTGCCTGACCATCAGCAGGCAGAACCCCGCGATGGCGAGCAAAGCTGTCGCTCCGACAAGGCGCCAGAGCGGCCGGCCGGGGGTGAAGGGCAGCAAGTCGACCGTGATCATGCCGCGTTTCGACAGAACGTAGGCACCAGCCAAGAACACGCACCAGATCTGGGCGATCTGCGCGATTTCGGCTATCCATTTCGTCGGGTGGCCCATCGCGCGCAATCCGACTTCGACTCCGATCAGAACGCCGAGGCAGAACAGGGTCGCCGCCGCTGCAAGGGCGGCGCGTGCCGCCGCCCAGTCGACCCCCTTTACAAAGGCCGAGGCGGCGCGCAGCAGGCCGCTATCGGGCCGGGGCGTCCCCGACCCGGAGGTTCCGGCGTGTCCACCTGTCATGGCAGTGCCCGTGCCTTTTCAACAACCAGCTGTCCGGCATTGCCGGCGCGTTCGATATAGGCGTCGGCCACGCTCTTTGTGGCCTCGCGCCATGCATCACGCTGTTCGTCGGACAGTTCAACGACGTTGATCTTGTCGCGGATCTGTTCCTTGGCGTCCACCTCGTGTTTTTCCATGAAGTCCCGCTGCGATGCTTCGGCCTTGACCGCTGCCTCGCGGATGACGGTGCGTTCCTCATCGGTCAGCCCGTCCCAGACAGCGGTGTTGATCAGCACCACAAATTCCAGGGCCGCATGGTTCGTCATGGTGACGTGATCGGTCACCTCATAGAGCTTGCGCGAAGGCACCGTGGTGATCCCGGTCATACCCGCATCCACCGTGCCGGTCTGAAACGCCAAGAATTGCTCGGAGCCGGAGATGATCGTGGGCGCGCCGCCCACGGCTTCGATCATGTTGGAAATGGTGGCCCCGAACGAGCGCACAAGTTTGCCCTCCATATCTTCGGGCACAACGATGGGCGTGTCGCCTCGGGTTAGGATAATCGCGCTGCCGATGGCCTGATAATAGAGAACGGTGCTGCCGCTCTTGGCGATCTCGCTGTCGAGGATCTCGCGGATTTCGGCACCGGGATCGAGCGCACTGCGCACTTTCGACGGGCTGTCGAACAGGAACGGGACATAAAGCGCGTCGACAACCGGCGCGTCGCCTACCAGTCGGGTCAGCGAGGCCGACCCCATTTCGATTGCGCCCGAGCCAACGGCTTGGGGAACTTCGTTGTCTTTGAAGAGCTGGGCCGAGGGATAGATCTCGATCTTGACCGATCCGTTCGTGCCCTCGGCGACGTCCTCGGCAAATCTAACAAGGTTCTGCCCGACCGGATGTTCGATGGGGAACTGTAGCGACAGGCGCAACAGCGTTTCGGCGTGCAGAACTGTTGTTGTTCCTAGCACGCAAAGTCCGGCCGCGCAGGCGGCCAATAGTTTGTTCATGATTCCCTCCCAATTTAGTCTATTAATATACCTTAAAAGTTTTGCCGCCGTTTGTGGAGTCAAAAGTGGTTGGCCTCAGATGCGTATTTGTCAGAAAAACTGATTATTTACAGGTGCTTGCGAAGAGTAAGCCTGCACCGTCGGCGGATTGCCGGCAGTGTTTGGTTGACTCTTACGGGGCCGCTCATTGGGGCCCGGGCCGACTAGAGCGGCATGTCCGACTCGTCGAGCGTTATTTTCGTCTGATAGGCATAGTGTCGGCCGCGCAAATAGAGATGGCTGACCGCCACCACTTCGTCGTTCTGATCGGAATAGACGTTGGTGACAAAGAAGGTCGGCTCGCCGAATTCGGCCTCGAGCAGACGGGCGAGATCGCGGTCGGCGGTAATCGCCTCGACCGTCTGTTCCATCTTGTGCAGATGGATGCCGCAATTCTCGCGCACGACGTCCACGAACTTGCGGTTATCGGCCATCGTGTCGGCGTCGATACCCCCAAGCCGCTGAACCGTGCCGAAATTGATATGGTACGAAACCGGGTTGCTGCGGATCCGGCGCAACCGGCGCATCCGCCAGAGCGCCGTGTCAGGCGCCACGCCAAGCCGTTCCGCCACGGCGGGCGGTCCGGGGCGGACAGCGATATCCAAAACCTTCTGGTTGATCTCCAGACTGTCGCCCCCGGCCGTATCGGCCCATTCGGAAAAGTTGTGCGACAGAGCGATCAGCACGCGCGCATCCTCGGCCTTGTCGGTGACAAAGGTGCCGCGGCCGCGTTGGCTTTCGATCAGACCTTCGCCGGACAGGATAGACAGGGCCTTGCGGATTGTGATGTTGCTGACGTCAAAGGAGCGCTCGAGCTGAGCCGCAGTGGGAATGCTTTCCGCCGGGCGATACTCGCCGGTCAGAATTCGTCGACGCAGGGTGTCGGCGACCTGACGAAACTGGGGGTATGTGTTCTGCGCGTCCATGGGGTACCTGTTGTTGCGCAGCCAAGCGGGGCGGCTCGGCAGCGACGGGCTACCGGGCCGATACAATGCCCATCCATCCCTGGAAAGACAAGCCATGTTTGCGCGCCCCATTGCTCCGTCCTAGCCTTCGGCCTTTACGACGCCCGCCTGGCGCAGCGCGTCGATTTCTGCTGGCGCATACCCCAGCGCTTCCAAGACTTCACACCCGCCTTCGCCCAGCCGTGGCGGTTGTTGTCGCAACCCGAAGTCATGCTCGCCCATCCGCAATGGCAGTTTGGGCAGGCGCGCGATGCGCCCGTCCGGCAGCCGTGTCTTCAGCAATCCGCCGCTCTCATTCAGATGAACGTCGTCGAACAACTCGTCGGGGCGGCGGACAGGAGCAAAGGGAATGCCCGATGCCTGGCCGAGTTCCTCGACTTCGGCGAGCAGAAGCTCCCCGATACGGGCCTGTATTGCCGACAGCAGTTCGGCCTTGCGAGCGAGCCTTTCTGCATTGGTGGCCGTGCCCTCCAGCAAACCCGGAAATCCGAAGGTTTCGCAGAACCGTGTCCAGTGGCGATCGCTGACGATCCCGATACAGACCTGTTTGTCGTCGCGGGTGCGGAACAGATCGTAGATCGCCCACGGATTTTCGGACTCCGGCATAGGTGGCGGGGTTTTTCCCGTTACGGCAGCGCCCGACATGTGCTGTGCCACCATGAAAGCCACCGCCTCGAAAAGCGAGGCGATGACCTGGCTGCCCTTGCCGGTCTGGTCGCGCTCGCGCAGAGCTGCAAGGATGCCGAGGGCGCCAAAGGTTCCCCCGAGGATATCGGTTACCGAGGCACCCGCCCGCAGGGGGCGGCCCGCAGGGCCGGTCATGTGCGCCAGACCGCCCATCATCTGCACCAGATTGTCCAAGCTGAGCCGGTTCTCATGCGGGCCCGGCATGAAGCCCTTGAGCGAGCAATAGATCAACCGGGGATTGATCGCGTGGCAGTCCTCCCAGGAAAAGCCCAGGCGCTCGACCGCCCCGGGAGCGAAGTTCTCTATGAAGACATCGGCCGACCCTATCGCGCGGCGCAGCACTTCCTTGCCTGCCTCGGATTTCAGGTCCAGCGGCAGGCTCGATTTGTTGCGGTTGAAATAGTGATAGAGGCCAGCGCCGAACCCGCCATAGTTGCGCGCCACGTCGCCGTCCGGCATACGTTCTACCTTGATGACCTCGGCCCCCATATCCGCAAGGATCAGGCTGCAGCATGTGCCCATCACCACATGGCCCAGTTCCACAACCTTGAGCCCTTCGAGGGGCAGCGGCGTTTCGGTCCCACTCATGTCTGCACTCCGGCAAGGCAATCGGCGCCTGTAACCGCGATCGGCCCGCTCTTCATCACCTGCCCGGGCAGCGTATTCCCAAGCTGTTTTTCGAGGAACCGGGCTGCGCCGATGACGCCGGCCAGATCCACGCCGCTTTCCACGTCCAGCCCGTCGAGTAAAAGCACCACATCCTCGGTTGCGAGGTTACCCGCGGCCTGTGGCACGGTGGGGCAACCGCCGATTCCGCCGATGGCGGTGTCGAAAATCGTCGCACCCTCACAAAGCGCGGCATAGAGATTGGCCATCGCCAGATTCCGGTTGTTATGAAAATGCAGGGAAAACGGCATATCGCCCAGCTTCTCCCTGAAGGCCCCGACAAAATCCGCGACCTGCGTTGGAATTGCCATTCCCGTGGTGTCGCCGAATATGAGCATGTCCGCTCCGGCGTCGGCAAGCCGCGCGGCGATGTCCAGCACCCTCTCCTGCGGCACATGGCCTTCATAGGGGCAGCCGAAGCTGACGGCGATGGCTCCGACCGCTTGCGCATCCGCGTCCCTGGTTTGGCTGAATATGCCGGACATTTCTTTCAGCGATGCGGCGACCGGGCGTTTCACATTCGTCTCGTTATGCGCCTCGGACGCCGACAGGAAGGCAACCACCTGATCCGCCCCCGCGGAAATCGCCGCGGCAGCTCGGCCCGCCGTCGGGGCGAGTACCGCGCGCGTGATGGCGAGATTCCGGATACCGTCGAGAACCTCGGCGCAGTCCGCCAGTTGCGGCAGGAGTTTCGGGCTGACCGAAGAGGTCACCTCGATCTCATTCAGCCCGGCATCGGCAGCCCGCCGGATCAGCGCACATTTGAATTCGGTGGGAAGGACTGTCGCCAGGCTCTGAAACCCGTCGCGCGGGGCGACTTCTCTCAGGGTGACGCTGCGGGGCAGGGAAGGCGGCATGGCTCGGTCTCGCATTCTATTTCTTCTCATATTCGGGTAGTCCCCCGGCAAGCGATAACAGCCGCTGCGCCAGATCGGGGTCGTTCGAGGCGCGGCGGAAAAGGGCGTCGAGCGACCGCTCCTCGGCATCGGGAAGACCCGCGCTAGCATATTTGCTGAACTGCGTTGCAACGGATTCGGGGGGGGGCTCCAGCGCGGTGCGGCGGACATCCGCCAGCAGGCCATCGATTTCCAGGGCAAGGTCGCCGATCCCTTTGCCCGTGCTCGCCGAAACCTGCATTACTGGCACTCGGGCGGCATCGCCCTGACGCAGCTTGAGCATCGCGTTCAGGTCGCGCGCGGTTTCGCCGGCGCCGGGCCGGTCGCATTTGTTCACCACAAGGATGTCGGCGATCTCCAATATACCCGCCTTGATCGCCTGCAACTCATCGCCAAGCCCTGGTGCGGACACCACCAGCGTACAATCGGCGATGTCGGCGACCTCGATTTCGGACTGTCCTGCACCTACGGTTTCCAGAATGATTAGATCCCAGCCTGCCGCCTCCATCGCGGCAAGCATGCCCTGCGCTGCGGCGCAAAGCCCGCCAAGATGACCTCGGGCCGAAACCGAGCGGATGAAGACCCCGACGTCGAGGCTGCGCTGACCCATCCGTGTGCGGTCGCCCAGAACCGCACCGCCGGTGCGCGGGCTAACCGGGTCGACCGCAAGCACAGCGACACTGCGGCCCCGTCCACGCCAGTCGCCAATCAGGGCGTCTACAAGCGTGGACTTGCCCGATCCCGGCGGGCCGGTCACGCCGACCAGGCGCGCTTTACCGGCACTGCCGTGAAACCGCGACAGTAGGGCCGCGCCCGTCTCGCTGCCGTTTTCGATCAGGCTCAGCGCCCGGCCGAGCGCGGCCGGATCGCCGCCGCGCAGGCTTTCGGCGATGCGATCCGCCTGGCGTGCGATGCGGTCCGGCATCAGGCCACCAGCAACGGCTGGCCAAAGCCGAGCTCGGCACGCAGGCAGGCGACGATTTCACCATGAGTGACATCGGCCAGCGCGGCATCGACCACCTTCTGATACACGTTCTCGGAGCCGTTCGCCGCGCGGGCCAGTTCGGACAGCGCATGGGAAACCCTCTGTTGGTCGCGTTCAGCCTTGAACGCGCGGAAGCGCTGCACATGCGCCTCCATATCCGCGCGGTCGGGGCGGTAAGGCTCCGGTTCGGCCAGGGTTTCGCCCTCGGAAGCGTAGACATTCACACCTACGATCCCCTCCTCTCCCGATTCGATCCTGTTCTGGAAGGCCAGCGCCGATTCGCCGATCATCCGCTGCACCAGCCCGGCATCGACAGCGGCATACATGCCGCCGGCCTTTTCGATGACATCCATCACCTCGAGGATTCTGGCCTCCATCTCGTCGGTCAGCGACTCGACGTAGTAGGATCCGCCAAGCGGATCGATCACGTCGCAAAGATGCGCCTCTTCACGCAGAATGTTCTGGGTCGCCACCGCGATCTTTGCCGGTTCTTCGGACGGGCAGGCGATGGCCTCGTCGTAGCTGTCGGTATGCAGCGACTGCAGGCCGCCCAGCACACCTGCGATGGCCTGCACGGTCACACGGGCGATGTTGTTCAAAGGCTGTTGCCGCGTCAGGTCCACGCCGGAGGTCTGGCCGTGGAATTTGAACCGCCAAGACCTCGGGTCCTTGCAGCCGAATCGGTCGCGGGCAATGCGCGCCCAGATGCGCCGACTGGCGCGGAACTTGGCGACCTCTTCGAACAGGCTGATCGAGATATCGAAGAAGAATGTAAAGCGGCGCAATACGTGGTCGGGGTCCATGCCTGCGTTGATGCAGTCCTCGGCGTATTGGATCGCCGTTGACAGGGTGAACCCCATCGTCTCGGCCGGGGTCGCGCCAGCCTGCTGCATGTGCTGGCCCACGACAGAAACGGGATTCCAGTTCGGCACTTCTTCGCGGCAATAGCGGACGTGGTCGACGAATACCCGTCGCGCGCCAGGCTGGCTGAGCCGGTAGAACATGTGATTGGCGACGAAATGCGAGATATAGTCGGATTGATTTGCGGTACCGGTAATCTTGTCAAAGGGGACCCCGCGACGCCGAGCGACGCCCAGCAGAAAGGCAAAGAGCGTGAACGGGGTCGGATCATTCATGGCCGTCGAGATCCTGTCGATCGGCACACCGTCCAGCGCCTGGTCCATGTGCTCAACGGTGTTGATGACCGTGCCGCATGTCCCAAGCAGGGCCAGCGGGCTCTCGTCGCAGTCGATGCCGCGAAAGCCCGAATTGCAAGGCAACAGGCTGATCGCCGACGCGCCGTTGTCGAGCATCGTGCGCACGCGGGAGTTGTAGTCGCCAGGCGTGCCTAGACCGATCAACTGCCGCTGGGTCCAGGTGCGGCCGCGATGCATTGTAGAATAGATCCCGCGTGTGAACGGCGCTTCACCCGGCACGCCGAGGGAGCCGTCGTGCTTGTCCGGCGACCAGTCGAGCGGTGTATAAAGCGGCTTGATCGGTATCCCCGAGCGATTGATCACGTCTCGGTCGGTCCCGATTTCTGCATCGTAGCGATGTTGCCAACGCGTGAAGTCTTCCTTGAAGTCGGAACCGTTTGTGGTTTTGCTCCGTTCGGTCACTCTATCTCCTCCATTTCCTCGCGGATTGCACGCGCTTCGGCGGCGAGCTTGCGAACGGTCCCAACGATCACTTCGCTGGTGGCGCCGGGTCCGAAAATCGCACTGACGCCGGCGTTGTGCAGATCAGCATGTTCCGGCTGCGGGATGATTCCACCGACGATAACGCGTACATGCGACATGCCGGCATCGGTCAGCGCCGTCATCAGGTCTGGCACGATCAGGTGGTCGGTCGCGAGCGAACTGACGCCGATCACGTCGACATCCTCTTGCTGGCTAAGCCGTATCACCGCCTGGATATCTTGCCATGGAGGTGTATAGATCACCTCCATTCCCGCATCGCGCAGATAGGCCGCGACAACCCGGCTGCCCCGGTCGTGACCATCGAATCCGATTTTTGTCACCAGGACCCGTTCGGGGGTTTTCATCGTCCACTCCTCCCGGGCTCTGCGCCCCGATTGCGGCGGACTTGAGGGATTGTAGACCCTTCTCTTAAGTCGCCATTGACATCATACTTTAATGGTATACGACTATACGTTATTCGGAGCAAGCCTAAATCGCTCCACACTTGCACAGGAGGACGGGATGGCAAGATCCCCCAAAAACGGTGGAAAGAAGAAGGTACCTGCCCGGGCCGCAGCCTGCCCACTGGGCGAGGCAGAGAACCTTGGCATCTTGCAGGTCCTGGATCGCGAGGGGAATGTCGCCGGGACGTTGCCGGATCCGCAACTGGATGAGGCGACTCTGATCCGGCTTTACGAGATGTTGGTGCTTGTCCGCGCCATCGACGAGCGAGGCTTCAAGCTCCAGCGCTCCGGCCGGGTTGAATTCTGGATACCGCATCGCGGGCTGGAGGCGGTCCATGTGGCGGCTACGCTGGCATTTGCCGATACCGACTGGATTTTCCTCGGTTACCGCCACCCCGGCTGTATGCTGCTGCGCGGCGTCCCCCTGCTTCAGATGTTCGCCCAATTCTTCGGGCGGGAAGGCGACCCGCTGAAGGGGCGTCGCCTGCCGACGCTGATGGGCGACCGGAGGGTCAACATCGTGCCAATGACCACGCAGGTCGGCTCCTACATTCCCCATGCAGCGGGCGCGGCCTGGGCCGCGCGCCTCCGCGGCGACGATACGCGGTTCCTCGTCTTCTTCGGTGACGGCTCCACCTCGCGCGGAGAGTTTCATTCGGCGATGAACTTCTCCGGCATCCACCGCCCTCCGGTCGTGTTCCTGTGCGAAAACAATGGCTGGGCGGTGTCGACGCCGACCAGTACCCAAACGGCGACACGGACATTTTCGGAAAAGGGCGACGCCTATGCAGTCCGCAATCTGCGCGTCGACGGGAACGATCCGCTGGCGGTCTATTCGGTGGTCAAGCAGGCCCATGACCTCTGCGCCTCCGAAGGTCCGAGCCTGATAGAGGCGGTGACCTACCGGATGGGCCTGCACACCACTTCGGACGACCCCGACCTCTACCGCGACCGTGCCGATGTGGAAGTGTGGGAACAGTGGGATCCGCTGCCGCGCATGCGCAAATACCTCCAGAACCGGAAACTCTGGGATGACACGCGCGAAGACGCGCTATGGGAGCGCGTCCGCAGCGAGATCGCCGAAGCGGTCACCGCCGCCGAGGCCCTGCCTTTTCCGGCTCCGGAAACCATGTTCGACGACACGTTCGAAACGCCGACCTGGCTGATGGACGAACAGAAGCGCCGACTGCTGGCCGAACAGGAGCAGCGGTCATGACAGTTCAGAAACTGACCATGCTCGAGGCGCTGCGCACCGGGATGGCGCATATGCTGGAGACGGATGATAGCGTGGTGCTGATGGGCGAGGATGTCGGGCGATCGGGCGGCATCTTCCGCACCTCGACAGGCCTCGCACAGCGTTTCGGCGGGCATCGGGTGATCGACACGCCGCTGGACGAAAAAGGCATCGTGGCCCATGCGATCGGCATGGCGCTTTACGGGATGCGCCCCATCGTCGAGATGCAGTTCTCGGGCTTTATCCACGACGCCTTCGAACACATCATGTTCTGCGCGGCGCGCTACCGCTGGGCCTCGGGCGGGCAGTATTCCTGCCCGCTGGTGATCCGCTCGCCCTCGTTCGGGGGTATCAAGGGCGGGTTCTGGCATTCGCAGAGCGCCGAAGCCTATTTCTTTCACCATGGCGGGATCAAGGTCCTCAGCCCGTCGACCCCCGAGGACGCCTATCGCATGATGATCGCGGCCGTACAGGACCCGGACCCGGTGTTGCTGCTCGAACCTGTACCGCTCTACCGCGCGATGAGCGCAGAGTTCGAAACCGACGGCATACCGGCCCGTTTCGGAGAGGCGCGGGTCGTGCGGCCGGGGGCTGACGCCACCCTGCTGGCCTACGGGCCCATCGTGCATGAATGCGAAGAGGTCGCCCATGCGCTTGCGGCGGATGGCGGGGCCGATGTCGAGGTGATCGACCTGCGCTGCCTGATGCCCTACGACATCGAGACCATCCTCGCCTCGGTCCGCAAAACCGGTCGAGTCGTGATCGCGCACGAGGCCCCGCTGACCATGGGATTTGGCGCGGAGCTTGCGGCGGTGCTGCAGGAAAAGGCGTTCGGCTACCTGCAAGCGCCAATCGACCGGGTCGGCGCGCCCGACGTGCCCTATCACTTCAGCATAGGTGACGAGATGTACCGGCCCACGGCCAACAACATCCGCGCCGGCATCACCCGCGTTACGGAGTTTGCGTTTTGACATCGGATTTTCGACTGCCCGATATCGGGGAAGGAATCAGCGAAGCCTCGCTGATCGAATGGATGGTGGCTGTCGGCGATCAGGTGGAGGAAGGCGACGACGTCGCCGTTGTGAGCACCGACAAGGCCGACGTGGAACTGGCCTCGCCAAAACGTGGGGTGGTGGCCGAACTCTGCTGGCAGCCGGGCGATCTCATCAAGGTCGGGCAGGTCTTGCTGAAATTCGAAGGCTCCGCGGCGCAGCCTGTCGCGGAACAGCCTGCGGCCAGCCCTGAAAAGACCCCGGCGAAAACGCCCGCCGGCAAACCCGGCGTGATTGCCGCGCCGGCCACCCGCAAGCTCGCGGCGGATACCGGCGTCGATCTGAACACGTTGGCCGGGACAGGCCCCGGTGGCGAAATCACCCACGCCGATGTCGAAGCCGCATCCGCGCCGCAATCGGTCGCTGACACCCGGACCGAACCGCTGGAGCCACTGCGGCAGGCTATGGCCGCGCGGCTGTCCCAGTCCGTGCGAACCAGCGTTCACGCCACGATCGACTTCCAGATGGACGGCAGCGCGCTGGCCGCATTGCACCGCCGCCTCGCCGGTTGTGAGGAGCTGAGCGGCGCGAAAATTTCGCTGACCGCGATCCTGGCGAAATGCCTGGCCGCCGCGCTGGCTCGGCACCCCCGGCTCAACGCGACCATCGACGAGGCCGGGCAGACCCTGACGCTCCGCGACAGGGCCGATCTCGGCGTCGCGCTGGCCAGCGCGCGCGGGCTGGTTGTGCCGGTGCTGTCCGGCGCGAACCGCAAACCGCTCGAACAGATCGCTACCGAACTTGCCGATTTGACGGCGCGCGGCCGCGACGGCAAGCTGAAACCCGATGAAATGCGCGGCGGCAGCTTCACATTGTCGAACACAGGCAGTCTCGAACAGGCCATGATCGAATACACGACGCCGATCATCGTGCCACCCCAGACCGGCATTCTCTGGGTCTCGCGCCTGCGCGACAGGCTCTGGGTCGAGGAGGGGCAGGCCGTGGTGCGCCCCGTCCTGAACGCGAGCCTCAGCTTTGATCACCGCTGCCATGACGGCGCCGACGCGATGAATTTCATCAACGATTTCTCGCGCTTCGTGGCTGCGCCCGAAGCCGCCCTCATTACCTGAAAGGACCCGACGACATGAGCAAATACCGCGACATCGCCCGCAGCGTGGATCTGGGCAACAAGGCGCTGGCGGATGCCGCGCCCGAAGCGATGGGGGCATTCGCGGGGCTGTTCCGCGCAGCCTCGGCCGACGGGGCACTCGACAAGAAGACCAAGGAGCTGATGGCGCTGGCCATCTCCGTGGCCATAAGGTGCGAAGGCTGCATCGCCGCCCATGCCCGCGCCGCCGCGCGGCATGGCGCGACCGAGGCCGAAGCGGTCGAGGCTCTGATGGTCGCGGTGGAACTGTCCGGCGGCCCCGGCACCGTCTATGCGGGCGAGGCGCTGGAGGCGTTCCGCGAATTTGCCTGAGCGCAAGAAAGCCCGGGCGCTCAGCTTTCTACCTTCGCGCCGGCGGCCTGGGTCACGGCGCGACCAGCCCTCGCTTTCGCCTTGGCCGGGCAGATTGTCAAAAAGCCCGTCCGGATCCTCCGACATGAAGGCCGAGAGCTTGATGTCCATCTGATGCTCCTCTCTCCACCTATGCTCGCCACGGTAGCAGCGGTTTGGTGGGAAGGCAGTTCATCCCATTAGCTCAGTTCGATGGTGTAGATATCTACACCGTCTATTGCGAGGAAACTAGGCTGCTCAAAGAATGGGGATCATTGGGAAAGATTGTCGGATTTGACTTTGGTGGTGAAAATCTGTGCATGCTTACAGCTGCACAAGGCAGAAGCCGCTATCTCTTCGATTTTCCAAAAGTGGAGTTCGCTAGGTTGATTAGTGAGGGGAGGCCGTTGCCAGTGGTCCAGTTCGCAGAACCCACCCAACGTAGATATCGGAGGCGCAGAAGGTTCTAACAAACATCGGGTCACAAACGGTCGTTTTTGTCCGTCTCGCCTGCCCCGCCCAGGATCAACCGCTTAGCTAAGACAAAAACCCCCGGCAAAACCTTTGCGGTTTTGGCAGGTTTTTGTCACAGTGAAGCATGATCATCGGATATGCCCGCGTCAGCACTGACGACCAGAGCTTGGATTCACAGACGGATGCCCTTTCAGCAGCTGGAGCCGAGCGGGTTTTCGCAGACAAGATCAGCGGATCGAGGCGCGCGCGGCCAGAGCTGGACAAGATGCTGGAGCAGCTCCGCGACGGCGATGTTGTAGCTGTCACGAAGTATGACCGCCTGGCGCGGTCCCTGAAGGACCTTTTGGACATCGTAGAGACGATCCGGGAACGCGGTGCCGGGTTCAGGTCTCTGGCTGAAGACATCGACACGACGACGCCGGCAGGCCGTCTCGTGTTTCATGTCTTTGCTTCCATCGCCCAGTTTGAGCGGGAACGGATTTCAGAGCGGACCAAAGAGGGATTGGCATCAGCCCGCAGGCGGGGGCGGACGGGAGGCAGGCCCCCTGCTCTTTCGCCTGCTCAGAAAGATGAGGTGCGGCGTATGAGGGATGACGAACACCGTGCGGTGCCTGAGATTGCTCGACTGTTCAAGGTAAGTGAACGTACTGTACGGCGTGCCTGATCGTTCTCAGATTAGGCGGCCATTCGGGCTCGTAGTTGCTGTCGCACATACTGTCGCGCTTCCGATAGCCCCGCACGATAGTCATCTGCAGCGATGGACAGGCACACTTTTGACAACGCTTGTTCAAGCTCTTCGTCAGTCCAGGCCGAAACACTTCGCTTTGAGAGCGCAAAAACAACGGCCTTGCCGACTTCCAACATTACAGCGCGGCGAGCCGCTTCAACGGCTAGCTCCCGGACCGTCTCTGAGTCATCCTCGTCTGGGAAAAGAACTGAGATTTCTGAGGCCATAGCATCCACCGCCTCATAGAGGCAGTTAACAAATAATTGCCCAGTTTCAGGAACATAAAGCGCAGCCTTGCCCAACAGGTCTTTGTCCGTGATTTCTTCCTCGGTAGACAGTGGAATGATTTCTGGAGCCCGGTCGAAAATCTCAGCAGACTTCGACCTTTTCGCGCCCTCGGGGACATCAAACACGTTACGCCGCGATGGCTTGTCTCCCCCGGACTGCGCGGCACCTGAGCCGCCTGAGAAACCTTGCCCCTCGGGCTTTCCGGCATCTCGGTGTTCAGACGGACTACCATCTTTGGATTTTTTTCTGCCCTCGGACTTCAATCTGAACTCGTCCAACAGAGATTGAAGTTCTTTTTGAAGATCATCGTAATCTGCTGCTCGTTCAGGGCTGGCGGCTGACACTACGTCCTTCACCCAATCCGGCATCAATTCACGAACTAGATGGGCAAAATCAGATGGTGAAATGTCTGCGCCAGTGTCGCGAGTAATTAGCCGTTCACGATACTGGCTTGGCCTTGCCAGATTGTCGGCGATCTCTATGTGAACGCAAAGTTCCTTCGAACCAAATGGTATCCCAAAAGCGGGGGCAACTGCACTCCACCCAACGCCTGTTTCAACAGAGAACATCTCGTCTTTATGTATGATTGCTAGCGTAGTAGTGGTACTTCCGAGTGCTCCTCCGGCAGACTGACGCATGCCTGGAGAACTCTTGTGGTCTGGGTCGTGGAAGAAGTGAACTGTGACTGTTCCGTCCTCGCTCTTAACTGATTCAAAACGGGCAAAAGCTTTGTTCCGGCGATCCCAGATCGTCTCGAACTTGCGGACATCCCGCTTAAATCGAGTGAAGTCTCCGTCCATTTTAATGCTGACGTCTTCCGGCACCCTATAGAACCGCCGATATAGCGCCGTCGCGAGATAATGCTGAGGTGTTCGCCCCTTGGTGATCAAGGGTGTCTCGACTGTGTTTTGCTCAAGCGAATTGCCCAGCAGCATGACTTCTGTCCAATCGCCAGTTGTATCAAGGCCATCGGAGCGGGCGACGTCTGTGACGTCCAGAACATTCACGAGCTCGCCATCCACATCTCGCTTCACACGCACGTAGTTTTGCTCTTCATCGTCATAGGCCAGGATGACCTCACTGACAGCACCGTCCTTGCAAGAGCGATAGATCATGCCAGCCTTGTTGTTAGCGAGTGAAGAAACCTTGGCTCCCACTCCGAAGTTCGCGTCCAGGTCTAGCGTCTTATTTATTGAGGATGCGAGATGGGTGATCTTAACTAGCTCTGTGTCGCTCAATCCTGGCCCTGTGTTCCAAAGTACAAGTTTCGGCACACCACGGTAATGCCGCGAGGTGATCCTGACCTCTTTCTCACCTTCCGCCAACTGAGCAGCCTCAATAGCGTTCTTTACGAGCTCTCTAGGCATCGTCCAAGACGGTGCTCGCTCGATTGTCATACGCACAAATGCGCCAATATCACTGATGCCCAAACTATCCTGAGACATTGAAATTCCTTACAATTTAAAGTGCTGCTCGGACGACCCTTGAGGATCGAAACGGCGTTCCATCTCGCTAACAGCTTCCCGCAAAGCCTTAACTATTTTGCGCACATCTGACTGATCCCACTCGTAAGATCGCTGATTAGACAGATTGCCAATCTTGCGAATATCTGAGAGCGCAGCCTGAGTTCGGCTCTCGGCTAGACGTACAAATTTCTCTCTTCTCTCAGAACTATCAGACATAGAATCGCCCCTTCGCACCATATTTCGTGAAATATTGGTATTATTTTCAAATAATGCAACCCTAGCTCATCGAATTTCTGGTTGAATATGCGGGGAATATTCATGAAATGTTCGGAAATACGTCCAAAAATGACGCAATTTTCAGGCGTTGGACAGGGCGATTTTCGAGGTTGGATCAAGAATCCAACCCCCGGTATTCCGCAATATAACCCTGTAGATCGCTAGAGTGCCCATCCTCTTAGGGCGTTCACCTGCTCAATAAAGGCAGGAGAAGGTCGATCAACTCGGCCAGGTGGCACTTCGATCATCGGGAAAAGGCGTGCCTGAAAGTCCGCTAGTCCGCCATCGAGGCCAGCAGCCACAAGCTCCCCTTCCATCGCTCCGTTTCTATGAATCCTATAGCCGGTGTCGAAAGTGACCAGGCCACGATCATAGGCGCGGTGATGAAGAGCGCAGAGCGCTATCCCGTTGCTGGTTTCATCAGTGCTATCAGGATGAGCGGCCGGAAGGATATGCGCTGCATCGAGAAGGCGCAGCTGCACGCCGCACATAGCGCAAGAGTGCGAATATGCTGTTAGCACGCGATCTTTGAAATTCGCATCGCGCAGCGCCTTCTTGGTCGATACCACAGCATAGCGGCGCGGTTCAGGTACTTGATCCTCGATCTCCTGATCATCGACGCTTTCAGGGTCTTCACAGATCTCTTCGAGGATCTGCAACGCGTCTTCCGAGGATCCGCACGCATGCAGATCCTCCATGTTGTCGAGATACGCGCCCATGTAGGCGGGCTTGACCGCAAAGGCGACTTCTTCCTCGCCTTTGAAATGAGCCGCCAGCCCGTTGAGCCGGGCTGCTTCCAAAGCTGGTTGGCGAATTTGAATAGATGGCGAACCACCCAGAACCCCAAGATGCTTATTCACGTCATAGGCGGCAAAAACACCTAACTCTTCGCACCAACCAAGAATGATGGTCTTTCCCCCGACCTCGGGGACAAACCTCTGCCCGCCACCAACTTCAGGCAAGCCGGTCACCTGGATGCGCCATTCGTCCGGCAGTGCTACCCGCCCGCCGAAGGTGAGATTCCAAATGTAGACACGGGCGCGATATGAGCCCGCGTCCTTGATGATCTGATAGCTTGCTGGATGCTCCCCCTCTCCCGAGAGCCGCAAGAAGCTCAATCCACTTCTTCGTAAGGCGTCTTCGAAGAGCTTGAACAGCGTGGGCTTTCTAAGGGGAGGCATATTCTAATCCGTGGTCTCAATCGCTTGCGTCTACGCCCATGAGCGAAAATTTCTCTATTTATCGAATAGATAGACGACTCTTGTCTTCAGGGATAGTGTCGGGAACTACCGGGGACAGGATTTCAGGCGAGTGTAAATGGCAGGCAACCAGAAGATTTACAAAGATGATTTCACAAGGTGGCTTAAAGATCGTCTGAAAGATAAAGGGCTTCAGCCGACACTATGCGGTTCACAAACCAAAGTCGGTGCGGGAGAAAATCATGAGATCAACCTGACAACGGGTTGGTGGAAAAAGCCCAACTATTCAGGAAGCAAGCCACCGAGATGGCTTTATCCTCTGGACGCGACACAAGGTAGCCTTTCGCCTGCGCGCGAAAGCAATGCGTCATTGAATGTGGGCGGGATCAATGCGTCTCAGGGTGACAAGGCGGCGGCGATATTCCGCATTGTTCCGTTAATCAAGCAAGACAAGGATGATTTCTTCTCTGACGACGCGCTAGAAATCCAAATCCTGTTTTTGTTTCACGGGCCGACCCCCCAGGGCTCTTCCTCTGAAGTTGTGCATTTGAACCCTGATAATGGGGCAATCGAGTTCAAGGACGTCTCATTGCCGTATATCGGCGCGGCTCTACTCGGCCTTCAGCCGCGAGGGCATCAGTTTCAGATAACGGCTGGCGGCACGTCGCAGACTGTGACCTATGGGGACGTGTTGGATACCGTGGCCGCAGACATAAATGCTGCCCCACAAGGGGGGGCGGCAGGCCCCATCCCGGTCTTTGATCTGAGCGAACAGGCGGAATTTGAAAGCCTCAAGAAGATGGTAGCCGATGCTTGGAAGGCGGCGGGGCCGTCGCCCGCTTTCGCGGCCCCGGCGGGTGCAGGCATAGCCGATGAAGAAGATGAGGAAGATGACGATGAAATTGTTGCTCCGGCCTCTTTGGAAATCCCAGTAAACACAGACCTTCTCGGAATCGATCCTGCGGTCTATCGCCAGATCAATGCTGCGCTCGCCTCGGGCAAGCAACATATCATGCTATACGGTCCACCAGGGACAGGGAAAACGACGCTTGCGCGCCATATTGCAACGGTGCTGACGGGCGGGAAATGGACGCTGGTAACAGGTTCCTCTGATTGGAGCTCTCAAGACATCATCGGTGGCTATCAACCTACCGGCAATGGATCAGTGGCTTTCATTCCCGGAGTTTTGCTGCGTCGTTTCGACCGCCCACTCATCATCGATGAGCTAAACCGGTGCGACATCGACAAGGTGATCGGACCACTCTTCACAGTGCTGTCGGGTCAACAAACTACCCTACCCTACCGGCTCGACATTGAGGACAAGGATAGCCTTCAATTTGTGATCCTACCGGAGAGTAAGCCTTCGGCAGCAGCGCATGAATTTGCACCGGGACCACATTGGCGGCTGGTGGCGACGATCAACTCCATCGACAAGGCGTCCCTCTACCAAATGTCCTATGCACTCGCCCGACGCTTTGGCTGGGTCTATGTCGATGCCCCCAGTGACACGGCGGGTTTTATTGAAGCCTTCTTACGCAAGGAGGAGCCTACGTGGGCGGGACCGGTGGCAGGAGCCCCCTGCCCTCTCGCCGAGTTTTGGGAGGCGATTAACTCGGTGCGGGTGATCGGTCCTGCACCTATCATCGACGCGATAAAGGCTGTCCAGGCGATGGAGGAAGACGCGGAGTTCTTCGCCGTCCCTGCAGCGTCAACAAAGGAAGCTCTGCTCGATGCGGTAGACATGGTGCTGCTCCCAATGCTCGACGGAATCGTTGTGCAGGATGCGGAATTTCTGGCCGGAAAAGCCGTGAAGGCCTTTGGTCTTGATGCTGATCAGAGCAAGCGAGTCAAAGCGCGGATGGCTTCAGTGGCTGTGTGATGGAGACGCTCGACCGGGCTATCAACGACTATGCGGCAGGGGTGTTTCTGCGGTATTTCCGGCAAGGGACGCTAGCGGGGGCGGAAAGCCCTCATCTTGATCATGCACGGGACTTGGACTTGCTCCGCGCGCATTGGGCTCTATCGGAACCCGTGCGGACCTTTCTATCCTATGTGCTGGCGCATCGTCACGAAGCACAAAGCCTGCTGCAATTCGTCAAACGGACTGATGATGCCGTCGCGCGTGGGCGGATCGATGCGCGTGGCACTATGCTAGCGCGGCGTGTAGCCGGGCATCCGTCACTCGTGGTCTACGAAGAGCCAGTGCGCAGCTTTAATACGGGCCCAAATCAAGTAGTGGCATGGGTGGTTCAGACGGTTTCGACCTACGCGACGCGGCTCTTCGCCGTTCAGCCGAAGGGATCGGCCTATGCTGGTCTGATCGAAGAAATCATGACTGACGTGACGGCGGTAAAGCGCCTCGACGCATTACGCGAGGTGCTTAAGAGTGTGTCCGTCCATCGCAGGCCGGGGCCAGGCGCGTTGCGGGACGCCGCACGATCGCGGCGGATGATATACCGCCTGGCTATAGCCGCCTATGACACGCTAGCGCGGATCGAGGCGGGAGACGAAGAGGCGCTGCGGAGCGTTCTAGGAAGCACGCTGATCGGACCTTTGGAACAGTGGCGTCGCTTCGAATTGGCCGTAGGACTCGGGATAGGCGAAGCTCTCGCGGCGGAGACGGATGAGCCGATGAACCTTGCCCTACTCGGTAAAACATCTGGAGCTCCGATCATCTCGTGCGGGCGCTATGACATCTTCTGGCAGAGTGGTGGTGGGCTATTCACCGCCCCCGCCCTGGAACCCTCCGAAGAGCGACTGGACGCGGCACTGGCAGCCTATGGAATGCATCTTTCAGCGGATCGGCCGGATTTGGTGATCACCGACCGGCTTGCTGCACAGGCGAAAGGTATCGTCGAGATTAAGTATCTTGCAGGAGACACAGCAAACGCCCGCTTCCGAGAAGCTGCGGGGCAGATCGTGCGTTATGCGCGGGGCTATGCTTCTGAAGAGGATATAGACGGTCTGGTCCGCGCTTCACTCATTGCCCTGAACCGCAGCCCCCCTGCCCTATTGCACGAAGTCGCTGCAGCTCCACGCTCAGTGGATTTCGAAGGGTTAACCGATGGGCGGCTACGGCTATGGGTACGAGAAAGACTGCTTGCTCCCCCTGCTTAGCACGATGGGCAAAGGGGAGCAGTGCTTACTCGGCGGCGATCTTCGAGGTAGCCTTCTTACGCATCGAGGCGGGGCGTTGAGCGCCGCCGTCCTCGAAAAGTGGCACGTTTTCCTCTTTCACAGGAAGGGCACAAGGCGATGCAATTTCGTAGGGAATGCCGCGATCCTTTGGCAGAGGTTGGAGTGTCGGTTCAAAGCGGGCACGGGCACCGAGCAAATACTCCTCGGACAGCTCGCAACATGTCCAACGGCGCTTCAGATTTTCAGCAACAACGCCTGTGACACAGGAGCCGCCGAACGGGTCAACCACTAAATCTCCTGGATCAGTCAGGAAGCGAATGAAGTATTCAGGGAGCTGCGCAGGAAAGCGCGCCGGGTGAATCGGGATATTTTCGGCGCGACAATTATCCTGATAGCGCCCGTTGGACTCTGTGTTCGCGATAGCCAGCAAGTTCGGCGGGACAGAACCGCCATTGTCCTTGTTAAACTTGTCAGAAATGTCGTGTCCAGATGGGCGTAGCTTAGCTTTGTAGCCATTCTTCAGCAGATGTTTCATCGACTTAGAATACGGCTGAAGGACGCGTTTGTTATTGGCCTTCGGAAACGGTGTCTTTGAGAGCCACCAGACGGTGTTCACAGCATCTTTGACGCGCACCCTCCGGACATTGACCCACTCCGCTGGTGTTGGGAGCTTAGACGGGTTGAACCAGTAGTGCTCCTGGCACAGATGAAAACCATACTCCTCAACCAGCATGACGAGAAGTTTGAAGTGGTAGAGGCTGCGAGTTGGTTGCCCTGGCACCCAGGCACCGCCAATGTCGATGACCAAACTACCTGTATCTTTCAGGACTCGATGCGCACCTTCAGCAAAAGGTCGAAACCAGTCGCAGTATCGGTCCGCATCTTCATTTCCATAGCTCTTCTTTCGCACCAGTCCGAAAGGCGGAGAAGTCATGATGAGATCGACACTGTTCTCCTTCGCCTTGTTCAACAAATAGCTTCGACTATCGCCCCAAAGGATTTCACCATGGTCGGTCTTGTGAAACGGTCGCAGTAGCTTAGCGGGGAAGTCGCGCGGATCGGTCCGTTTAGGCCCTAAGTCAGGCTCTTCCACCTGGGCAAACTGTGCATGAAGAGCCCGGAAGTATTCACTAAGAGAGCTAAATCCTTGTGCTGCCGCTGCGGCTTCTATCTCTGATCGCTCTTCCTCTGTGAGACGAACGTTTGCGGCCTTAGTCCTTGGATTCGTTGCTTTTGGTCGCGCCATTTGATTCCTCGCCTGTTTTACAAACGCACCCTAGCTGAGGGTTTTTTGTATTACAATAACCAGATGGACTAACCGTCACACAAAAATGGAAAGAATGGCTTAACGTCAGTCATTTCCATTTTGGTATGCAGCGAGCATATCGGCTAGCACGTCGTTCAGCCGCCTGCCTTCTTTATCTCTCAACTCATTGAGCTGATTTCGCAGGTCTGAAGAAACATAAATGCGCCAGTACGTCATGTCTTCGTTCAGCGGTGGCCGCCCACGCCTCGGCGTTGGCGATGGCTGGGAAGTGTCCGTAGACCGATTGAAGCCGTTTGCACGTCCTGCGGCGGCGACGGCTTCAGCGTCGGCTCTGGGGCGAGAGCCTTTCTTCTTGCGCTTCAGCCCTGACCCAATCTTTGGCTCTTGCGCTTCTTCTTGGTCGTCATCGCTCAGGTTCAGAAACGTCCCGGCCATCACTGTGCCTCCAGTATTTCTGCAAGCTCTTTCCCCAGCCTAGCAGTGTTGCTGATCGCACTCTTCACAGACTGGCTGTCTTGCAGTTCGAAAAGGGTTCTGCCCTCTGCCATGACACGCTCAAAAGGCGCTCGTCGCATGAGTTCGGTCTGCAGGCGCTCCACCCCTGCCCCGTCCAGCTCAGCCAACAGTTCTTTGTGAGATGTAGTGACGATTGCAGCGTCCGTTTGTGTGATCAGAATGCGAGCTGGCACCGTCCGCCTGGCTGCTCGCCCTGCGTCACGGATCATTTTGAGCGCCGCGCCCGCCGCATCGCCGTCCAAGGCGCTTGGGCGCATGGGAACGATACAGAGATCAGAGGCCGAGGCGGCATAGGACGCCATGAGGCCTGCAACACCTTCAAGGTCGACGAAAACCAGGTCGTGGTCATCGCCCGCCGCCTCCAGCGTGTCGAGAATGGTGCTGTCAGAAGGGTCTGAGATCACCTTGAAAGGAGCGTCCTCAAGGTTCTCTTCATTGCGCTTGCCCAACCAGACACGCGCGATGCTTTGCCGGGGGTCAGCGTCAACGATGGCAACTGAGAGGTCTTCGTTCTTCGCGAAGACTGATGCCAAAGTCAGTGTTGCAGTGGATTTCCCACAGCCACCCTTGGGTGAGAGGACGCTTACAATCATTTGTCTGCTCGTTGTTTTGCTCCTTTATGTGACGTGCCACAAAATATGTCACGTCATTTTTTATATGCGGCATATATTATGCCGTGCTATATTATACGGCATAATATATGCATTATTGCTGGCGCGCTGCCCACTTGCGGCAGAACCCGATGAACGCGCTGTCAGGATTTCGCGGCGGCTCCATGCCTTGCTCAAGCAGGCTCATGACCCACGCCCGCCACTCCTGTTCGACCACATAGACATCCCAGCCAGGCGCGGCTCGCCGCGCCGCCTCGTAGGTGTCCGGCATGAGCTTAGTGGAGAATCCCGAGCCAACGATCATCTGTTGTGAAGCACGACTGCGGAATGAAACCATGTCGTCTTCCATACTTACCGAATAGTCTGGCAAGTGGTCGAAGTCGCACAGCGCACGGACGGCCAGCCGGAAATTGCGAATGGCGTCGCTCGAACCGCACTTCTTTTGAAGCTTCTTCAAGCCGATCTGCCAAGTTTCCTTTGAGCCACAGTGTTTTCGAGCAATCTCGTAAATCCGGCGCTCGATTGGCTTCCGGAGACGGAAATAGTCCGGGTGAAGTGTCAGAACCTCGTTGGCCTCAATGGCTTTGAAAAGCCATTCTGAGAGCTTGAGGCCCCATTCGGTGACACGGCCATCATGTCGTTTGCGCTTGATCTTTGCGCCTTCGATCAGACCAAACGCCTCCCATGTCTCTTCGCCGCCCGTCTTGATCGTCGTCCTGAGACGAGTGCTGTCCAGCCGGTCAAGGGAATCACGCAGCAGATCATAGTCGTGACCACCCGTGTGGCGATTGCTGAACTCCAAGAAGTCCTGAGCTTGGAACTGGATTTCGCGCGAGTAGGGGCGACCTTCGTTACGCGCCGCCATGATCTGGCTAATCGCAAAAATCAGGATGTCCTTGTCATAGATGTTGGCGATGCCCTTGGAACCGGGAGTAACCTCCAGAACCACATCTCCATGCTCATATCTCTTAACATCACGGATCGGCTTCTTTGACAGCGTGAAGATCGGATGCTCCATGGACGCCATGTCGCTTTTGATGACAGCATCGGCCACGTCACAGATGAATAGGTTGGCCTGGGGATGGCGATCCGGGAGGAGGGGGCGGTGGTCTTCGTCCATTGATTCACCTATCGGGATAACGGCTGCACTCTTATTGCTATCGGGATATTAACTGCACCACAAGGCCTATCGGGATAACGGCTGCACTTTTCCGGATAATACCTGCATTCTATCGGGATATTAGCTGCGCTGTATTTTCGCAATGCGCTGAAATCATTAATTGAATCCAGTATCTGCGCGTGCGTAACACAGATTCTAACACATATATAACACCCAGCTTCTCAGGCAGAGCCGTCACAATCAACACATCACCACTCACCGTTGGTAGAATACACAAGCATCGACACCTGTAGTTGTCGTGGCCCAGGACGCTCCGAGGGCAGCGCACATGGAAGCGTTGCTGGCTAAGAAACGAGGAAGCATCACCGTCAGGGCAAGAGCCAAAACGACAGCACCCAGACCGAACCATGGAATACGGCTTTTGAAACGATCCAGCTTTTGTTCCCGTTCCCAAAGCTGACGCATGGTGTCCGACCTGGCATCTTCAGCTTTCCTGAGAACTTCCTGAGTATGGTTAGACGCCCGCAGCAGATCACCAGCCATCTGGCCAACGCGATCCAAGGTATCGCCGATCCTCCCGTCGATGGTTGCGCCGACAATCTCGCCGTAGTGTTCCGGGTCAGTTTGCTTTTGCGCAGCAAAGGCAGCAGAGCGGGCTTCTGTCGCCGTCTTGTTCACCCGGTCGAGCACCCGTGTCTGATCGTCCACCCGATCCGAGATGCTGGCGACCGCCGTGGCAAGCAGATCGAGCGTTTCGCGCAAATCATCGTCTGAGAGTGGGGCAAGGGAAGCGGGTGTATCAGACATGGCGGATTGCTTTCAGATTATCGGGCTTCAGGCGTGAACAGCCCGGAAAATTCAGGATCGGCGTAGTAGCGCAGCTTTTGCGCGACGGCAGTGGCCTGCCCCTGGACGCGCAGGAGCTGACGATCCGGCGGGAGCTGCATGATTTCATCGGGGGTTAGCAGGTCGCGGCCTGTGAGGTTGTTCGAGAAGCTGGGGCCATCGCCAGGTTTGAAGCTGTCCGTCTGGAACCCGGCAGTTTCCTGGCCGATCATCTGGCTCAGCCATTTGGCCGTCTCGAAGTCGTTCACCCCGAAGACCTGTTGCACCCCGGCATTGGCAATGAAGGTGCCAGCGCGGTCTCCGTAGAGGTCTTTGAGCTGGCTCATGTCCTGCAGGATCGGCCAGAGCTGAAGCCCGTAGCCCGCCATCAGCCCCATGGCGCGCTCTACGGCCTCCAGACGGCCCAGGGCGGCAAACTCGTCCAAGAGGAACAATGTGGGCGTCTTGAGGCGCTGAGAGGCCCCCTGAGCGCCCTCAGACGCCTCAGCGTCCCGTGCGATGTCCTGAAGGGCCTGAGAGACCAGAAGGCGCAGCCAGCGGCTGTAGGCGTCCATCCGGTTCGGAGGAAGCACCAGGAAGACGGAGGTGATCCGGTGGCGCAGATCGGAGAAGGCGAAGTCCGACCGCGCCAGACACTTTGCGATCCGGGGGCTGTCCAGAAAATGCGTGTGCCGCTGCGCGTTCGACAGGACCGAGGCCGCTTCCCGGTCTGCTTTCCCGAGGAAGCGGTTGGCGGCGCGGGCAATCAGCCCGCCTGCCTCGTCGCTGTCCTGCATCAGCTCCAACAGCGCCCGGAGTTTCTCCGGGGGCAGAGTGAGATATTCCCGGACGGTGGCGAGGGACCGGCGGTCGCGATCCTCGTGGCAGACGCAGAACATGATCAGCCCGCCGAGGATGGCCTTGGCTTCCTCGTTCCAATGCGCTTCCGTGACCTGTCCCGGCGGGTCCATGACCAGCGCCTCTGTCAGGGAGGCGGCATCCTCGCCCAGATCGAGACTGTCGGGGGTCAGCCGGTCGAGCGGGTTGTACGCGGCGGAGGGATGACCGCTGACCTCAAAGGGATCGAGGACGTGGACCGTCCCGAATCGACGCCGGGCCTCGCCCGCGATCCGGGCATTCTCGCCCTTGGGGTCGATGACCAGGATGGAGCGTTCCGCCGCCAGCAGGTTCGGGATCACGGTGCCAACACCTTTCCCGGCCCGCGTCGGGGCGAGGGTGATCAGATGCGCCGGGCCGTCATAGTGCAGCAACCGTCCTGTGTGCGGATTGCGCCCGATCAGGAGACCGCGATCTTCCTGCCCTTTGCCCCTCTCCAGCTTCTTCAGTTCCTTGCGGTTCGCAAACCGGGCCGAGCCGTGGCTGTCACCCGTCAGCCCGAAGTAAGCATCGGCCCCGGAGGCCATGCGCCAGTACTGAAACCCGAAGACAGCGCCAATGAGCATGAAGGGACCGAAGACCAGCCATTGCCAGGCGCTTTCACCGGGCGGCTGATCGAAGAAGGCAAAGATGAACGGCGTGGCCACAAGCGTTCCAAGCATCGCCCCAAACAGGACCGCGCCGATCATCCAGCCCAACAGGATGGGCGTGAAGATCAACCGACCGAAGAAGCGGAACAGCCCCCCGAAGACGAGCATCACACTCCGCATCAGGACGCGCCATCATCGGTAGGGGCAGGGGAGGGGGTGTCCCACTCTGCAAAGGCTTTGCGATCCTGTTCACGGGAGAGGTTGCGGATCAGCCGGTCGAGCATGGCGGCGGCACTGGAGTCCCGTTCCGCCAGGTCCATGAGTGCCCCGCCCAGGATCACCTTGCGCCGTGTATCCAGCTTGCGCTGTCTAGTGGCTTCCCGGTTTTTCAGAGCCTGCAGGCGGGCCTTGGCCTGGGCATAGCGTTTCTCGGCGCGTTCAAGCTCAGTCTCGGCCAATTCGGGAATCCACTTCAAAGAGAGCAGGTGTAAAGGTTAGGCTTGCCACAACCAGCGATAGCGCTTACCCGTAGGCCTGTAAAGGACAAGGGCGCACTTATGCAAACTCTCCACCTGCGGTTCCGAGATTTGCGTGCGATCTCTCCGGGGCAAAGCCCCAGCCGATGGCAGACCCCTTCGATGCGGAGCGCATCGAAATGGGAGAC
>NZ_JBSXNV010000019.1:0-18800 GCF_056857795.1 Aliiroseovarius sp. B-4 | reverse complement strand
AGATCATCGAGTAAGAACGCCCCGCGTTCTGACTGGCGACAGGCGATCTGGCGGCGACGCCAAATCTGCCGAGAGCCTGATAGCGATCGCAGTTCTTGAACGGAAAGGGCACCTGAAGGCGCCCTTTTTCATTTGAGTTGCTCTTGCTCAGCAGTGTTCACTCTATAGTATGGAAAATGGATCATCCATTGTAAGGCGTGCAGCATTGTTGTTCTTGTTTCTGGTAACTCTTCTGTCTTTTCTGTTCACAGCTTTTGCGGTTTCGAAACCCGGATGGGATGATCTCCTGTTGCTCTCGGTGCCGATCACGCTTGCTGGCTTGTTCTTATTGCTGCGGCAGCTTCAGAGACAGACGTCATCGAGGCAGAGAAAACCCAAGCGACCAGCCCAAAAGAAAGTGTGGGCAATCGTTGATGGGTCGAATGTGCTGCACTGGGCAGATGGAGAACCCAGCATTGACCCGCTGCGTGCGGTAACGCGGCGATTGTTGGAACTTGGATTCTCTCCTCGGGTCTTCTTTGATGCCAACGCAGGGTATCTTCTGTCTGGTCGGTATCTGCATGATCGTGATTTTGAGAACATCCTGCGTTTGCAGAGTTCATCCGTAACAGTTGTCGCGAAGGGAACGATCGCGGACGAGGCGATTTTACGTGAAGCGCGCAGATTAAATGCGATCGTTGTGACAAATGATCGTTATCGTGATTGGGCTGAAATGTTTCCCGAAGTGCAGACCAATGGATTTTTAATGCGTGGAAAATACACTTCGAACGGTTTGATGTTGGACGTTGATGTCAAAGTTGCCTCGTAATACGAACGAGGACAACGGATCGCCTCAAAGCTTATCCGGATCCACCATCAAATACCCCGTCCGCACCCCCGGATTTGCCTTGATGGCGCGCTTCATCCGGTAAATACGCTGCTTCCTGCGCCAAGTGCGGGCAAGTGGTTGAACTTCGGCCAGGCTGCCGAGTAGCGCGTCGTCGTCAAGGTCGCTGACCTTGCCCGCTGTCAGTGCCTTGTCATCAATCGGGCGGATATTCTGGAAGATCACGGTGTCGTCGGGGCAGAAGGCCACCGGCCTGAACCAGTCTTTCATCAGGTGCATTTGCACCGGGATCCACGGAAGGCGCCAGTGGAAGTAATCTTGCTGCACCACCAAAGATTGCCCCGGTATCAGATGCGGAAAGAACCGTTCGGCGATGCCGTCGGTGGTCTCGGTCGATTTTGCAGCGTCCATGACCAGCAGTTCAATTGGTGATCCATCCCAGGTTTTTGACAGGATGTCGCCGCGATGCAGGGTGACGCGTTCCTCCCACGGTTCCAGAAGGTCGCGGGCCAGCCAATAGATGTCAGTCCCTTTGAACGGCGCGATACCCTTGCGATAGAGTTCCGCGGCTTTGGTGCGTTCATCCGCTTTGAAGCGGTCATATGCATGAATCCAATGGGATTTTCCAGCGTCCATATGCCCATCGGCAAGACGCGCGGTTGATCCGCCGACGAAGCAGCCCAGATCGACAACGGCCCCAATATCTTGGGTCCAATGCGATGTAAGCCAATAATAGAGTTTTTGTTCCCGCTTCGCCAACATGGTCGGCACGCTCTGGGTTTGCTCCATCTCGGCCCGGTCGATGGCGCGCCACGGCGCATCGTTGAATTCGTTGGTATCCCGTATCATCTGGATTCCGTGTTACCGCATCATCTGGCAGGTAAACAGTCGAAGATTTAAGGTCGGGTTGCTTTCTTCGCAGATTGGCGCTGAAATCGCTTGAAAACATCTGCGCCTTGCCGTAATCCGACCCTCGGTCCTAGGGGTATAGCTCAGTTGGTAGAGCGACGGTCTCCAAAACCGTAGGTCCCGGGTTCGAACCCTGGTGCCCCTGCCATTTCCACCGCTTCGTTGACCTTGACCACGTCATTTCGGCTTTATTGTCGGGGCGCAGGGCTGACGAGGCTTGAAAACCCCGCGCGCATTGCGTAATTGACCGCCTGACTCATAAAAGGTTGAGAAACAAGATGACCAATCCGCTGCAATTCATTCAGCAGGTGCGTGCCGAAATGTCCAAGGTGACATGGCCGACCCGCCGCGAAGTGCTTCTGACCACAGGGATGGTGTTTGTGCTGGCTGCGCTGACGGCGCTGTTCTTCTCGCTTATTGATCTGGGTATTCGCAGCGGTCTGGCTGTTGTGCTTGGTCTGTTTGGCTGAGTTTTCGCCTGACCCCTTGAAATGAGCACGTTTCAGGGGTAGTCCGGGCGACACTTCGGGACGGGCGTGTGGCGATTCGAGTTGCACGCCGCTTTTTTGTTCCCGAAAACGGAATTTGAATGGCCCAATGGGCGCAAGAAGGCAGAGGCTGATATGGCGAAACGGTGGTATTCGGTGAGCGTGCTCTCGAACTTCGAAAAGAAGATTGCCGAGCAGATCAAGACCTCGGTCGAAGAAAAAGGTCTGGGCGATGAGATCGACGAGGTGCTGGTCCCCACCGAAGAGGTGATTGAAGTTCGCCGTGGCAAGAAAGTGACCACCGAACGTCGGTTTATGCCGGGCTACGTGCTTGTTCATATGGAGATGTCGGACGAAGGCTATCACCTGATCACGTCAATCAATCGCGTGACCGGGTTCCTTGGTCCGCAGGGCCGCCCGATGCCGATGCGTGATGCCGAAGTCAATGCGATCCTGAACCGTGTTGAAGAAGGCGTTGACGCGCCGCGCACCCTGATCCACTTCGAAGTGGGCGAGAAGGTGGCGGTGACGGATGGTCCGTTTGAAGGCTTTGACGGAATGGTCGAAGACGTTGATGACGATAACCAGCGCCTGAAGGTCACGGTGTCGATCTTTGGCCGGGCCACCCCGGTCGAACTGGAATACACGCAGGTCACGAAACAGACCTGACGCGTTAGCCGCCCCATCGGGCGGGCGTGGGAGGGGCCGGGATCGCGATCCCCAATCCAGACCACGACAATGGAAGGCAAAGGGACGCGTCCCGGAGCTGTTGTAAAAGGAGAAGCCAGATGGCTAAAAAACTCGCTGGCACGATGAAGCTGCAGGTTCCTGCAGGTCAAGCCAACCCCAGCCCGCCCGTCGGCCCCGCATTGGGTCAACGCGGCATCAACATCATGGAATTCTGCAAGGCATTCAACGCCAAGACGCAGGAAATGGAGCCCGGTGCGCCGTGCCCGACCGTGATCACCTATTACCAGGACAAGTCCTTCACCATGGATATCAAGACGCCGCCTGCGTCTTACTACCTGCGCAAGGCGGCTGGCCTGAAGTCGGGTGCGAACAAGCCTGGTCACGAAACCGTGGGCACCGTGACCGCCGCTCAGGTGAAAGAGATCGCCGAAGCAAAAATGAAAGATCTGAACGCGACTGATATCGAAGCTGCGATGTTGATCGTTCTGGGCTCTGCCCGGTCTATGGGCATCGAGGTGAAGTAAGATGGCGAAATTGGGTAAACGCACCAAAGCCGCACGCGAAGCATTCGCCGGCAAAGAAAACGTTTCTGTCGAAGAAGCTGTCGCTCTGGTCAAGAGCAACGCCAAAGCAAAGTTCGACGAGACAATCGAGATCGCCATGTCGCTGGGTGTCGACACACGTCACGCAGACCAGATGGTCCGCGGTGTGATCGGCCTGCCGAACGGCACCGGTAAAACCATGCGGGTCGCCGTGTTCGCACGTGGTCCCAAAGCGGAAGAAGCTCAGGCAGCCGGTGCCGACATCGTCGGCGCAGAAGACCTGATGGAAACCATTCAGGGCGGCACCATCGAGTTCGATCGCTGCATCGCCACGCCGGACATGATGCCGATCGTGGGTCGTCTGGGCAAAGTCCTTGGCCCTCGCAACCTGATGCCGAACCCGAAGGTTGGCACTGTGACCATGGATGTGAAAGAAGCCGTGGAAGCAGCAAAAGGTGGCCAGGTTCAGTTCAAAGCTGAAAAAGGCGGCGTGGTTCATGCGGGTCTGGGCAAGGCGTCGTTTGACGAAGCCAAGCTGGTCGAAAACGTGCGTGCCTTCATTGACGCCGTTCAAAAAGCCAAGCCGACCGGTGCCAAAGGCACTTATATGAAAAAGATCGCGCTAAGCTCGACCATGGGTCCGGGCGTTACCATCTCGGTGGACAGCGCGACGGGCAACTGATCGTCAGTTGACGCAATACCTTGAAGGGCGCCCGATGTGGCGCCCTTTTCGTATTTGCCATCCCCTTTTGCGCAACGGATGATTTCGTGCTAGTGTTCAAAGAGTTTTGGGCGACGCCTCACAACGCGCGCCCGATTAGGGGTTGGAATACCCCGGCAAACGTCCTAAGTAACCCATGCAGTCCAGCGTGCGATTCGTCGTGCGCTGTTTTGCATTTCGTCCGAGACGGTGGGTGACACTGGTGGGCCGTGCTGAAAAGCGACCGCGCGCAAGGGTCATAATTCCTGCCTGAGATGGGAAATGAACAAAAGAATTCTCGTGGCCCTTTGGCCCTGGGGCGATTTTGCGAAGGACCCGTATCACGGACCCGATTGCCGGGTTTTCTCTGAAAATCTGGTGAAATAAGAGCCGGAGGGTCTGACCCTCCATACTTGGAGTAAAACTGTGGATAGAGCCCAGAAAGAGAAAGTGGTCGAGGAACTCGGCCAGATCTTCGAAAGCTCTGGCGTCGTAGTGGTTGCCCACTACGCGGGTCTCACGGTTGCCGAGATGCAGGACCTGCGTTCGCAAATGCGCGAAGCTGGCGGGTCGGTGCGTGTTGCCAAGAACAAGCTCGCCAAAATCGCTTTGGAAGACAAGCCGGCCGCTTCAATCGCCGACCTTCTTTCGGGCATGACCGTTCTTGCCTATTCCGAAGACCCCGTGGCTGCGGCCAAGGTCATGGAAGGCTACGCCAAGACCAACGACAAACTCGTTATTCTTGGTGGTGCCATGGGCGAGACGGCGCTGGATACGGCCGGTGTCAAAGCTGTTGCCGCTATGCCGTCGCGTGACGAGCTTATTGCTTCGATCGTTGGCTGCATTGGCGCGCCTGCTTCGAACATCGCCGGTGCCATTGGCGCGCCTGCTTCGAACATCGCATCCATCTTGTCCACAATCGAGGACAAGGCTGCTTAAGCAATCTGAGCCCCGTGTAGCGGAATATCGCCTCACGTTGGAACACATCTAATAACGGAAAGAAGTCAAATGGCTGATCTGAAGAAACTTGCCGAAGAGATCGTGGGTCTGACCCTTCTCGAAGCACAAGAACTGAAAACCATCCTCAAGGACGAGTATGGCATCGAGCCCGCAGCTGGCGGCGCAGTGATGATGGCTGGCCCTGCTGGCGACGCTGGCGCAGCTGAAGAAGAAAAAACCGAGTTCGACGTCGTTCTGAAGAACGCTGGTGCCTCGAAAATCAACGTGATCAAAGAAGTTCGCGGCATCACCGGTCTTGGCCTGAAGGAAGCCAAAGAGCTGGTCGAAGCTGGCGGCAAGATCAAAGAAGGCGTGGACAAAGCCGAAGCAGAAGACATCAAAGGCAAGCTGGAAGCAGCTGGCGCCGAAGTCGAGCTGGCCTAAGCCTTGCGCTTTCGGGTCGCTTGAAGACCCGCAAATTATGGCTGGGCCCGGAGAAATCCGGGTCCAGCCGAACCTGTCTTGAAGAGGGCCCGAAGGATCGGGCGCTCTTCTGGGAAAGGTTCAATGGATCGGGAGGAAGCCCTTGGGACGGTTTCCGGGAATTGGTCCGAACCCCCAATCTCGGACGAGGCGTTGCCGGTGACCCAACGGTTGGCGCATCAGTTGAGAAATGAAAGGTAATTACCTTATGGCGCAGACCTATCTTGGCCAGAAACGCTTGCGTAAGTACTACGGCAAAATCCGTGAAGTGCTTGAGATGCCGAACCTGATCGAGGTTCAGAAAAGCTCTTATGATCTTTTCCTGAATTCCGGCGATCAGCCGCAGCCGATGGACGGCGAGGGCATCAACGCAGTTTTCCAGTCGGTTTTCCCGATCAAGGATTTCAATGAAACCGCTATTCTTGAGTTCGTGAAATACGAGCTGGAGCAGCCAAAATTCGATGTCGAGGAATGCCAGCAGCGCGACCTGACATATTCGGCCCCGTTGAAAGTGACGCTTCGTCTGATCGTGTTTGATATTGATGAAGATACCGGCGCGAAGTCGGTCAAGGACATCAAGGAACAGGACGTGTTCATGGGGGATATGCCCTTGATGACGCCGAACGGAACGTTTGTCGTGAACGGCACCGAGCGTGTGATCGTGTCCCAGATGCACCGGTCCCCCGGTGTGTTCTTCGATCACGACAAGGGCAAGACGCATTCGTCGGGCAAACTGCTGTTTGCGTGCCGCATCATTCCCTATCGCGGTTCGTGGCTGGATTTCGAATTTGACGCCAAGGACATCGTTTTTGCGCGCATCGACCGTCGCCGCAAACTGCCTGTGACGACCCTGCTTTATGCGCTGGGTCTGGATCAGGAAGCGATCATGGATGCCTATTACGACACTGTTCAGTACAAGCTGAAGAAGAACAAGGGTTGGGTTACCAAGTTCTTCCCCGAGCGTGTTGCCGGCACCCGTCCGACGCAGGATCTGGTCAATGCCAAGACCGGCGAAGTGATTGCCGAGGCTGGCAAGAAGATCACCCCGCGAGCCGTCAAGAAACTGATGGAAGATGGCAAAACCATCGACCTGCTGGTACCGTTTGACTCGATCGTTGGCCGCTATGTCGCCAAGGACATCATTAACGAAGAAACCGGCGCGATCTATGTCGAAGCCGGTGACGAGTTGACGCTGGAACACGACAAAGACGGCGAGTTGATTGGCGGGTCGCTGAAAGAGCTTTTGGATGCCGGCATCACCGACATCCCGGTTCTGGACATCGACAACATCAATGTTGGTCCCTACATCCGCAACACCATGGCCGCTGACAAGAACATGGGTCGCGACACCGCGCTTATGGACATCTACCGCGTGATGCGCCCGGGTGAACCACCCACCGTGGACGCCGCGTCGGCCCTTTTCGACACGCTGTTCTTCGACAGCGAGCGTTATGACCTGTCGGCCGTCGGTCGCGTGAAGATGAACATGCGTTTGGATCTGGATGCAGAAGACACCCAGCGTACGCTGCGTCGCGAAGATATCGTTGCCTGCGTCAAGGCGCTGGTTGAACTGCGTGACGGCAAGGGCGACATCGACGATATCGACCATTTGGGCAACCGTCGTGTGCGCTCGGTCGGTGAACTGATGGAAAATCAGTATCGCGTTGGCCTGCTGCGCATGGAACGTGCGATCAAGGAACGCATGTCGTCGGTCGAGATTGACACCGTCATGCCGCAAGACCTGATAAACGCGAAACCGGCGGCGGCTGCCGTTCGTGAATTCTTCGGCTCGTCGCAGCTGTCGCAGTTTATGGACCAAACCAACCCACTTTCGGAAGTCACTCACAAACGCCGTCTGTCGGCGCTTGGGCCGGGTGGTCTGACCCGCGAACGCGCTGGGTTCGAAGTGCGCGACGTGCACCCGACCCACTATGGTCGTATGTGTCCGATTGAAACGCCGGAAGGGCCAAACATTGGTCTGATCAACTCGCTTGCCACTTTCGCCCGCGTGAACAAATACGGCTTCATCGAAACGCCTTATCGCAAGGTTGTGGACGGCAAGGTCACGGACGAAGTGAACTACATGTCCGCCACCGAAGAAATGCGTCACACCGTGGCGCAGGCCAACGCGCATCTGGACGAAAACGGCCGTTTTGAAAACGATCTGGTGAACACCCGTCAGTCGGGTGAGTACACCATGGCGCAGCGAGAAAGCGTTGACCTGATCGACGTGTCGCCAAAACAGCTGGTCTCGGTCGCCGCTTCGCTTATTCCGTTCCTGGAAAATGACGACGCCAACCGCGCCCTGATGGGGTCGAACATGCAACGTCAGGCGGTTCCGCTTCTGCGGGCCGAGGCACCGTATGTCGGCACCGGCATCGAGGGCAAGGTTGCCATCGATTCAGGCGCGGCCATCCAAGCCAAACGTGGCGGTGTGATTGACCAGGTTGACGCGACACGTATCGTCGTGCGTGCCACCGAAGACCTCGGTCTGGGGGATGCGGGCGTCGATATCTACCGTCTGCGCAAGTTCCAGCGTTCGAACCAGAACACCTGCATCAACCAGCGTCCGCTGGTGAAAGTGGGTCAGCAGGTGTCGAAAGATGAAGTCATTGCGGATGGTCCGTCTACGGATATGGGCGAATTGGCTCTGGGCAAGAACGTGGTTGTCGCGTTTATGCCCTGGAATGGCTACAACTACGAAGACTCGATCCTGATTTCCGAGCGTATCGCGCGTGATGACGTGTTTACCTCGGTCCATATCGAGGAATTCGAAGTCGCCGCCCGTGACACCAAGCTTGGGCCGGAAGAAATCACCCGTGACATTCCGAACGTCGGTGAAGAGGCGCTGCGCAACCTTGACGAGGCTGGCATCGTTTACATCGGTGCAGATGTGGAACCGGGCGACATTCTGGTCGGTAAGATCACACCGAAGGGCGAAAGCCCGATGACGCCGGAAGAAAAACTTCTGCGTGCCATCTTCGGTGAGAAAGCATCGGACGTTCGCGACACTTCGCTTCGTGTGAAGCCGGGCGATTTCGGCACCGTTGTCGAAGTGCGCGTCTTCAATCGCCATGGTGTCGAGAAAGACGAACGTGCGTTGCAGATCGAGCGGGAAGAGGTCGAAAGCCTTGCCCGTGACCGTGACGACGAACTGCACATTCTGGAGCGCAACATCTATGCGCGCCTGCGCAGCATGATCGAAGGCAAAGTTGCCGTGAAGGGACCGAAAGGCGTCAAATCGGGGTCGAAAATCACCGACGAGCTTCTGGAAAGCCTGAGCCGCGGCCAATGGTGGCAACTTGCGCTGGAAGACGAAGACGATGCCAAGATCGTCGAAGCCCTGAACGAGCAGTTCGAAGCACAGAAACGTGCGTTGGATGCTCGCTTTGAGGACAAGGTCGAAAAAGTCCGTCGTGGCGACGACCTGCCGCCGGGTGTCATGAAAATGGTCAAAGTCTTCGTTGCTGTGAAGCGCAAGCTTCAGCCGGGCGACAAGATGGCTGGCCGTCACGGGAACAAGGGTGTTATTTCCAAGGTTGTTCCTATGGAAGACATGCCGTTCCTTGCTGACGGGACGCCGGTTGACTTCTGTCTGAACCCGCTGGGTGTGCCGTCGCGTATGAACGTCGGTCAGATTCTTGAAACCCATATGGGTTGGGCCGCGCGCGGTCTGGGTCTGAATATTGACGAGGCTCTGGGTGAATATCGCCGCTCTGGCGATCTGACCCCGGTGCGCGAAGCGATGCGCATAGCCTATGGCGACGATGTCTATGAAGAAGGCATCTCCGGCATGGACGAAGATACATTGGTCGATGCGGCTTCAAATGTGACGCGCGGTGTGCCGATTGCCACGCCAGTCTTTGACGGCGCGAAAGAGGCTGACGTGAACGATGCGCTGACGCGTGCCGGTTTCGACACCTCGGGCCAGTCGGTCCTGTTCGATGGACGCACCGGCGAACAGTTCTCGCGCCCTGTGACAGTCGGCGTGAAGTATCTGCTGAAACTGCACCACCTTGTGGACGACAAGATCCACGCGCGTTCGACCGGCCCGTACTCGCTTGTTACTCAGCAGCCGCTGGGTGGTAAGGCGCAGTTCGGTGGTCAGCGTTTTGGTGAAATGGAAGTCTGGGCCTTGGAAGCATATGGCGCGGCATACACGCTGCAAGAGATGCTGACTGTGAAATCGGATGACGTTGCCGGACGGACGAAAGTCTATGAAAGCATCGTGAAGGGCGAGGACAACTTCGAAGCCGGCGTACCGGAATCGTTCAATGTGCTTGTCAAAGAAGTCCGCGGCCTCGGCCTCAACATGGAACTCCTGGATGCAGAGGGCGAGGAATAGGGCGTCCTGCCTTATCCCTCCCCTCCCTCCCTTAATGTAAGGAACGCAAAATGAACCAGGAACTGACAACAAACCCGTTCAACCCGCTGGCGGCCCCCAAGACCTTTGACGAGATCAAAGTTTCGCTGGCCAGCCCGGAACGGATTCTTTCGTGGTCGTATGGCGAGATCAAGAAGCCCGAGACCATCAACTATCGCACGTTCAAACCCGAACGCGACGGTCTGTTCTGTGCGCGTATCTTTGGCCCGGTCAAAGACTACGAATGCCTGTGCGGTAAATACAAGCGCATGAAGTATCGCGGCGTTGTCTGCGAGAAATGTGGCGTGGAAGTTACCCTTCAGAAAGTACGCCGCGAGCGTATGGGCCATATCGAGCTGGCAGCGCCTGTCGCTCATATCTGGTTCCTCAAGTCGTTGCCGTCGCGCATCGGCCTGATGCTGGACATGACCCTGCGTGATCTGGAGCGCATTCTGTATTTCGAGAACTATGTGGTGATCGAACCCGGTCTGACGGATCTTCAATACGGTCAGTTGATGACCGAAGAAGAGTTCATGGACGCGCAAGACACCTATGGCATGGACGCCTTCACAGCCAATATTGGTGCTGAAGCCATCCGCGAAATGCTGGCCGCGATAGATCTTGAGGCGGAAGCCGAACAGCTGCGCGCCGATCTGGCCGAAGCCACGGGTGAACTGAAACCCAAGAAGATCATCAAGCGTTTGAAGATCGTTGAATCCTTCATTGAATCGGGCAACCGCCCGGAATGGATGATCCTGACCGTCATCCCGGTCATTCCGCCCGAGCTGCGCCCGCTGGTGCCGCTGGATGGCGGTCGTTTCGCGACGTCGGATCTGAACGATTTGTATCGTCGCGTGATCAACCGGAACAACCGCCTGAAGCGTCTGATCGAACTGCGCGCACCCGACATCATCGTTCGCAACGAAAAGCGGATGTTGCAGGAATCTGTTGATGCGCTGTTTGACAACGGCCGTCGTGGTCGCGTGATCACCGGTGCCAACAAGCGTCCGTTGAAATCGCTGTCCGACATGCTGAAAGGTAAGCAAGGTCGCTTCCGCCAGAACCTTTTGGGGAAACGTGTCGACTTCTCGGGTCGTTCGGTCATCGTGACCGGCCCGGAACTCAAACTGCACCAATGCGGTCTGCCCAAGAAGATGGCGCTCGAGCTGTTCAAGCCGTTCATCTATTCGCGTCTTGAAGCCAAAGGGCTGTCTTCCACCGTCAAGCAAGCCAAGAAGCTGGTCGAAAAAGAGCGTCCCGAAGTCTGGGATATTCTGGATGAAGTGATCCGCGAACACCCCGTCATGCTGAACCGCGCGCCCACGCTGCACCGTCTTGGTATTCAGGCGTTCGAACCGATCCTGATCGAAGGTAAGGCGATCCAGCTTCATCCGCTGGTGTGTTCGGCATTCAACGCTGACTTTGATGGCGACCAGATGGCCGTTCACGTGCCGCTGTCGCTGGAAGCTCAGCTTGAGGCCCGTGTGTTGATGATGTCGACGAACAACGTTCTGTCGCCCGCCAACGGCGCGCCGATCATCGTTCCGTCGCAGGACATGATCCTTGGTCTTTATTACATCACGATGGAACGTGAAGGTATGAAGGGCGAAGGCATGATCTTCTCCGATGTGGACGAAGTTCAGCACGCTTTGGACGCTGGTGAAGTACATATGCACGCCAAGGTTCAGGCCCGCATGAAACAGATCGACGAGGAAGGCAACGAAGTGACTGTTCGCTTCGAAACCACGCCTGGTCGTATCCGCCTTGGCGCGCTTCTGCCCCTGAATGCGAAAGCACCGTTCAAGCTGGTGAACCGTCTTCTGCGGAAGAAAGAGGTGCAGCAGGTCATCGACACCGTTTATCGCTACTGCGGTCAGAAAGAGTCTGTGATCTTCTGTGACCAGATCATGTCCATGGGCTTCAAGGAAGCCTTCAAGGCTGGCATTTCGTTCGGCAAGGACGACATGGTCATCCCGGACAGCAAATGGCCGATCGTGGACGAAACCCGCGAACAGGTGAAAGGGTTCGAACAGCAGTATATGGACGGCCTGATCACATTGGGCGAGAAGTATAACAAAGTTGTTGATGCCTGGTCGAAATGTAACGACAAAGTCACCGACGCGATGATGGACACGATCTCGTCCGCCAAGCGTGATGAAAACGGTGCCGAAGCGGAACCGAACTCGGTTTACATGATGGCACACTCTGGTGCGCGCGGTTCTGTCACCCAGATGAAACAGCTCGGCGGTATGCGTGGCCTGATGGCAAAACCTTCGGGCGAGATCATCGAAACGCCGATCATCTCGAACTTCAAAGAAGGTCTGACCGTGCTTGAGTATTTCAACTCGACCCACGGTGCCCGTAAGGGTCTGTCAGATACGGCTTTGAAAACCGCGAACTCGGGTTATCTGACCCGTCGACTGGTTGACGTGGCGCAGGACTGTATCGTGCGCATGGTCGATTGTGGGACCGAAAACTCGATCACAGCAGAAGCTGCTGTCAACGATGGCGAAGTTGTTGCGACTTTGGGTGAACGCATTCTGGGCCGTGTCGTCGCCGAGGACGTTCTGGTTCCGGGCACTGACGAAGTGATCGTTGCCAAGAATGAACTGGTAGATGAACGCAAAGCCGACGAGATTGAAGCCTCGGGCGTGGCGACTGTGCGGATGCGCAGCCCGCTGACGTGCGAAGCCGAAGAAGGCGTTTGCGCCAACTGCTACGGTCGTGACCTTGCACGCGGAACGCGTGTGAACACGGGTGAAGCGGTCGGTATCATCGCGGCACAGTCGATCGGTGAGCCGGGCACGCAGCTGACAATGCGGACGTTCCACATTGGCGGTGTTGCCCAAGGTGGTCAACAGTCGTTCCAGGAAGCCAGCCAGGACGGTAAGGTCGAATATCGCAATGCGAGCATTCTGGAAGACCGTGACGGCGAGATTGTTGTCATGGGTCGGAACATGGTTCTGGCCATCATCGACGGCAATGGTGTGGAGCGTGCCACGTTCAAACTGAGCTATGGCTCGAAGCTGCACGTCAAGGACGGCGCGAAAGTAGCCCGTGGCGACAAGCTGTTTGAATGGGATCCGTATACGCTTCCGATGATCGCTGAAAAAGACGGGACGGTGAAATTCGTCGATCTGATCAGCGGTATTTCGGTGCGTGACGAAACCGATGATGCAACCGGTATGACACAAAAGATCGTGTCGGACTGGCGTTCTGCGCCGAAAGGCAACGAACTGAAGCCGGAAGTGATCTTGGTGGGTGAAGATGGTGAGCCCGTGCGCAATGACGCGGGCAATCCTGTCACTTATACGTTGTCGGTTGATGCCATTCTATCAATTGAAGACGGCTCGGCAGTGAAAGCCGGTGACGTGATCGCGCGTATTCCGCGCGAAGGTGCCAAGACCAAGGACATCACCGGTGGTCTGCCGCGTGTTGCAGAATTGTTCGAAGCCCGTCGTCCGAAAGATCACGCAATCATCGCCGAGATTGATGGTTACGTGCGCTTTGGCCGCGACTACAAGAACAAGCGTCGCATCTCGATCGAGCCGGCGGATGAAAGCATGGAGCCTGTCGAATACATGGTGCCCAAAGGCAAGCACATTCCGGTTGCGGAAGGTGACTTCATCCAGAAGGGTGAATACCTCATGGACGGCAACCCCGCGCCGCATGACATCCTGTCCATCATGGGTGTCGAAGCACTGGCTGATTACATGATCGACGAGGTTCAGGACGTCTATCGCCTGCAAGGTGTGAAGATCAACGACAAGCATATCGAGGTGATCGTTCGCCAGATGCTACAGAAGTGGGAGATCTTGGACTCGGGTGAAACCACGCTTCTGAAAGGCGAACATGTCGACAAGGCCGAATTCGACGCTGCAAACGAAAAGGCTGCGGCCGAAGGTCGCCGTCTGGCATCGGGCGAGCCGATCCTGTTGGGGATCACCAAGGCGAGCTTGCAGACGCGTTCGTTCATCTCGGCAGCCTCGTTCCAGGAAACCACCCGCGTTCTGACCGAGGCTTCGGTTCAGGGCAAACGCGACAAGCTGGTTGGTCTCAAGGAAAACGTCATCGTGGGTCGTTTGATTCCGGCAGGCACCGGCGGTGCCACCCAACGCGTGCGGTCCATCGCGCAAGCTCGCGACATGAAGGTGATCGAAGAAGCCCGCGCTGAAGCCGAAAAAGCCGCTGCGCTGGCTGCACCTTCCGAAGATGTTTTCGGCGACGTGTCCGAAGATGATAACGGGCTGGTCGAAACACCGGAATTCGGTGGTTCAGAACAACCCTGATCGACCTCGACTTGAACTGGAAGGCCCCGCCATCTGGCGGGGCTTTTCGTTTGCAAGCCCCTTCCATCTTTGAATAGGGTGCTGGCCATACGGTTGCGCCGTTTGATCGGGCACGATTTCACCTTACAGAACCATAAATGGAAGCCGGATGTCAGTGTCAGACAACATGAAGGGTGCGGCATTGATGGCCGGTGCGATGGCCGGGTACACATTCAATGATGCCTCCATGAAGGCTTTGTCCGGTGATATGCCGCTGTCACAAGCGGTTTTCCTGCGCGGCATCGTGACCAGTTTGATGTTGCTTGGTTTGGGGTTGGCCCTTCGGTCGCTGACCTTTCGGCTCAGCCGCCGAGAATGGAAGCTGATGCTTCTGCGGTCGTTGGCCGAAATGGGGGCCACCTATTGTTTTCTCAGTGCGTTGTTCAACATGCCGATTGCTAACGTCACTGCGGTTTTGCAGGCGTTACCCCTGACCGTCGCGCTGGCTGCCTGGGCGTTTCTGGGGGAACCTTTGGGATGGCGACGCCTGTTTGCCATCCTGGTTGGCTTTGTCGGCGTCATCTTGATTGTCAAACCCGGGGGGGACGGGTTCACGGCGTGGTCTGTATACGCATTGCTCGCAGTCGGATTCATCACACTCCGTGACCTTGTTGTCCGGAAAATGTCCCCGACAACGCCGTCGATGACCGTGGCCTTGGTGGCATCAGTCGCAATCACGGTGGCATTCGGCATGGTTTCGGCCACGGTCGAGTGGTCTCCGATCACGGTCAGAAGCGGAGGATTTCTGGTTCTCGCGGCCTCGTTTATTTTCATGGGTTATCTGTTTTCCGTGATGGTGATGCGGGTGGGCGATATCGGCTTCATCGCGCCCTTCCGATATACAGGGCTGATCTGGGCTTTGATCATTGGTCTTATCTTTTTCGGCGAATGGCCGGAGGTGCTTACCCTTATCGGCGCCGGGATCGTGGTTGCAACCGGCCTGTTTACCCTGTTTCGCGAACGGCAACAGTCCCGACAGGCAAGGGCTAAGGGGTTTCTGCGACATCCCTGATTGAACCGCCCTTGCAAACTCGTGGCCAGCGGTTGACAGGGGGCACGACTCCTCATATACGCCCCCCATCCAGCTGGGTTTTTCCCGGCACCATCAGAATTGAGGGATCAAGGTCGGCGCTACTTTTAGGCACTGATCCTCTGTGAACCAACCGCGTCGCTTGCCTCGGAATGGAAGCGGTCGCGGATTTTCGCTTTGCAGACGTGCTGGGCGAGGAAATGTAAACCGCGCGGGGACACTCGTGCAAACACATGTGTTGAGAAACGGGAAAAGAGCCCTATGCCAACGATTCAACAGCTGATCCGCAAACCGCGCCAGCCTAAAGTAAAACGCTCCAAGTCGATGCACCTGGAGTCCTGCCCGCAAAAACGTGGCGTTTGCACGCGCGTTTACACAACCACACCGAAAAAGCCGAACTCGGCCATGCGTAAGGTTGCCAAAGTGCGCCTGACCAATGGTTTCGAGGTTATCAGCTATATCGGTGGTGAAAGCCACAACCTGCAAGAACACTCGGTGGTTCTGATCCGCGGCGGTCGTGTAAAAGACCTTCCGGGTGTGCGTTATCACATCGTTCGCGGTGTTCTGGATACCCAGGGCGTCAAAGACCGTAAGCAACGTCGTTCGAAATACGGCGCCAAGCGTCCGAAGTAAGGAGATCCGGGAATGTCTCGTCGTCACGCCGCTGAAAAGCGCGAAATCCTGCCCGACGCCAAATTTGGTGATCGTGTGCTGAGCAAATTCATGAACAACCTGATGATCGACGGCAAGAAGTCGGTCGCAGAAACAATCGTCTATAACGCGCTGGATCGCGTAGAAGACAAGATCAAGCGCGCACCCGTGGAAGTGTTCCACGAGGCGCTGGACAACATCAAACCGTCGGTCGAGGTTCGGTCGCGTCGTGTTGGTGGTGCAACCTATCAGGTTCCGGTCGAAGTGCGCCCCGAGCGCCGCGAAGCTTTGGCGATCCGCTGGTTGATCACCGCCGCCCGCAACCGCAACGAAAACACAATGGAAGAACGCCTTGCCGGCGAGCTTCTGGATGCTGTGAATTCGCGCGGTACTGCCGTCAAGAAACGCGAAGACACCCACAAAATGGCCGACGCCAACAAAGCGTTCAGCCATTATCGCTGGTAAAGCCAAGGAAGGAAGAAAACCATGGCACGCGACTATCCTCTCGACCGTTACCGCAACTTCGGCATCATGGCGCATATCGACGCGGGTAAAACCACCTGCTCGGAACGCATCCTGTTTTACACCGGCAAATCCCACAACCTCGGTGAGGTGCACGATGGTGCGGCCACCATGGACTGGATGGAGCAGGAACAGGAACGCGGCATCACCATCACCTCGGCTGCAACAACCACTTTCTGGGAACGCACCGAAGATGGCGAAACTGCTGACACGCCGAAGCACCGTCTGAACATCATCGACACTCCAGGCCACGTTGACTTCACCATTGAAGTTGAACGTTCGCTGGCCGTGCTTGATGGTGCCGTCTGTGTTCTTGACGCCAACGCTGGTGTTGAACCCCAGACCGAAACCGTGTGGCGTCAGGCTGACCGCTACAAGGTTCCGCGCATGGTCTTCGTCAACAAGATGGACAAGATCGGCGCTGACTTCTTCAACTGTGTTCGCATGATCGAAGACCGCACCGGCGCCCGGGCTGTTCCTGTCGGTATTCCGATCGGTGCCGAGACCGAGTTGGAAGGTCTGATCGACCTTGTGACCATGGAAGAATGGCTGTGGCAGGGTGAAGATCTTGGCGCATCGTGGGTCAAAGCTCCGATCCGCGACAGCCTGAAAGACATGGCCGACGAATGGCGCGGCAAGATGATCGAAGCGGCCGTCGAAATGGACGACGATGCGATGGAAAACTACCTCATGGACGGCGCTGAGCCGGACGTGAAAACCCTGCGCGCTTTGCTGCGCAAGGGCTGCCTGTCGCTGTCATTTGTTCCGGTTCTGGGTGGCTCTGCCTTCAAGAACAAAGGTGTTCAACCGCTTCTGAACGCGGTGATCGACTATCTGCCCAGCCCGATGGACGTTGTTGATTACATGGGCTTCAAACCCGGTGACGAAACCGAAACCCGCAACATCCCGCGTCGTGCGGATGATGAGATGGCGTTCTCGGGTCTGGCGTTCAAAATCATGAACGACCCTTTCGTTGGCTCACTGACCTTTACCCGCATCTACTCGGGTGTCCTGAACAAAGGCGACACGCTTTTGAATTCGACCAAAGGTAAGAAAGAGCGCGTTGGTCGTATGATGATGATGCACTCGAACGAACGCGAGGAAATCACGGAAGCGTTCGCGGGCGATATTATTGCGCTGGCAGGTCTGAAAGACACCACGACAGGTGACACGCTGTGCGCTGTCAACGATCCGGTGGTTCTGGAAACCATGACCTTCCCGGATCCGGTGATCGAGATTGCGGTCGAGCCTAAAACCAAGGCCGACCAGGAGAAGATGAGCCAAGGTCTGGCCCGTTTGGCCGCTGAAGACCCGTCCTTCCGTGTGGAAACTGATCTGGAATCGGGTCAGACAATCATGAAGGGCATGGGCGAACTTCACCTGGACATCCTGGTGGACCGTCTGAAGCGTGAATTCAAAGTGGAAGCCAATATCGGTGCCCCGCAGGTTGCGTATCGCGAGACGATTTCGAAAGAGGTCGAGCATACCTACACCCACAAGAAACAATCGGGTGGTTCGGGTCAGTATGCCGAGGTGAAGATGATCATCTCGCCGACCGAAGCTGGCGAAGGTTATTCGTTCGAAAGCCGCATCGTTGGCGGTGCCGTACCGAAGGAATACATCCCAGGCGTTGAAAAAGGCATCAACTCTGTCATGGACAGCGGTCCCTTGGCTGGCTTCCCCGTGATCGACTTCAAGGTTGCCCTGGTCGATGGTAAATTCCACGATGTTGACTCGTCGGTTCTGGCCTTCGAAATCGCTGCACGTATGTGTATGCGCGAAGGTATGCGTCTGGCCGGCGCCAAGCTGCTTGAACCGATCATGAAAGTGGAAGTGATCACGCCCGAGGAATACACCGGTGGTATCATCGGCGACCTGACCTCGCGTCGTGGTCAGGTGTCGGGTCAAGAGCCGCGCGGCAACGCGATTGCGATTGATGCCAATGTGCCGCTGGCGAACATGTTTGGCTACATCAACACTCTGCGCTCCATGTCTTCGGGCCGCGCGCAGTTCACGATGCAGTTCTCGCATTACGATCCGGTTCCGCAGAACATCTCGGACGAAATTCAGGCGAAATTCGCCTAATCGAACAAGCCGGGCAGGGGGTGTCCTTGCCCGGCGCATAGATTAATAGGAGGCCATCATGGCTAAGGAAAAGTTTGAACGCTCCAAACCGCACGTCAACATCGGCACGATTGGCCACGTTGACCACGGCAAGACGACGCTGACCGCTGCGATTACCAAGTATTTTGGTGACTTCAAGGCGTATGATCAGATTGACGGCGCACCGGAAGAGAAAGCACGTGGTATCACGATCTCGACGGCGCAT
>NZ_JBSXNV010000018.1:0-23250 GCF_056857795.1 Aliiroseovarius sp. B-4 | reverse complement strand
CTTGCGGGAGGTATCGCGTTGTGGTGCTGTTGCCCCTTTGCGATACCGGGTTTGCCCCCGGCAAACCGCCTGTCATCTGTCCCCATATCCCGCCCACCATAAGGCTGGGGATCTGGGGGCAGATGACAGGCAAGCCCGCGCCTCAGAGGACCGAGGGTCCGCTTCGTGCGAGCTGCCTTTTCCTCTCCGGCCCCAGCGTTTTCGGGCGCGGGCCTCCGGGGAAAAGACAGTTGTTCGACAGCTCGACGGCTCCGGAAATTTTCATTCCGAAGCCACCGGCTTTCGCCCAACAGGGAGGTTGGATCACAGGCCCTTCAGGAAGAGACAGGGCCTTGATCATCTCCCATCATGCACAGACGCGCCGCCTCTTGTCACGGACCAAGAGACGTCTGCTTTGCATTTCCGCCAGCAGCGTTTGCGTCTCCGCTCGGCGGTCCGCTGATGGCCAGCTACCACCTCTCCGTGAAGACGATCAAACGGTCCGCCGGGCGTTCTGCCACGGCGGCTGCCGCCTACCGTGTCGGGGAGCGCATCGAGTGCCAGCGTGAAGGCCGTGTCCACGACTACACCCGTAAGCAGGGCATCAAGGAGACGTTCATCATCGCCCCGGAGAATGCGCCCGACTGGGCTACGGACCGGTCCCGGCTCTGGAACGAGGCCGAGGCCAGCGAGACCCGCCGCAACTCCGTTACCGCCCGAGAATGGGAGCTGGCCCTGCCGTCCGAGATCAGCGCCGAGGACCGCTCGCAGATCACCCGCGAGTTCGCCGAAGAGTTGGTCAGCCGCTACGGCGTGGCCGTTGATGTGGCAATCCATGCACCGCACCGGGAAGGCGATCAGCGCAATTACCATGCCCACGTGATGACATCCACGCGGAAGCTGGAGCCGGAAGGCTTCACGGCCAAGACGCGCGTGCTGGATTCTGCCAAGACCGGCGGCGTTGAGATCGAGCAGATGCGCGGCGTCTGGGCCGAGTTGCAGAACCGGGCCCTGGAGCGGGCAGGGGAGGTTGAGCGCGTCGATCACCGGTCGCTCGAAACGCAGCGTGAAGCCGCGCTGGAGCGTGGTGACGCGCTGACCGCCGAGGAGCTGGACCGCGACCCCGAGCTGAAGCTGGGGCCAGCGGCCAATTCCATGGAGCGGCGCGCAAAGGCGATGGCCGAGCGGGAGGGGCGGGAATACAAACCTGTCACCGAACGCGGTGCCGTGGTCCATGCCGCCCGCCAGGCCCGCGCCGCGTTCCGCGAGATGCGCGAGCGGGTCGAGCTGGCCCGCGAAACCTATGGCGCGGAGCGGGAGGCCGGGCAGGGGCGTGTGTCCGCCGGTCTCGCAGCGCTGCGAGCGGCGACATCGAAAGAGCGTGGACCACGCGCGTCGGCCGATATCCGGGAACGGCTGGCGCGGATCACCGGGCGGGACGGTCCAGACCGGGACGGGCCGGAGCGTGGTGGGCAGAGTGACGAAGAACAGAAGCGTTCTCCGCAGGAGCGGTTGCGCGAGGCGCTGGACAAGGATCAGTGGGGCGAGCGGGATGTGGACGCAGAGGGTGGCAAGAAGCCGTCGATCCGTGAGCGGCTGGACGATGTGCTGAACAAGCCGCGCGAGCGGCTGGAGATCGAGGACGAACCGGAGAAAGATCGGGAGGTCGAAAACGAACGCGAGATTGATCGAGAGATCGACCGTGACCCAGGCCTCAGTCACTGACGCCACAGATCGAAAAAAAGAAGAGGAGACCGATTGAATGAACGAAGTTTTTAACGTGGGCAAGACGATCCTTTTGGATGGCAAGCCGCTGTCGCTTGTGAGGCGGGCTGGCGTCGAAGCCTGGATCGAGAAGGGGATCAGGGAGAGTGTCCGATCTTCTGTGTAGCTGCGCCTTGGTCAATGCTTCCTGAGAGGAGCAAGGGCAATGACAATTTCCAAGGAATTACTGGACGAACTATTGAAGGGCTGCGAGCGGCCTGAAGATCTGCTGGGTGATACCGGGCTTATGAAAGATCTCAGGATCAAGTTGATGGAACGGATGCTCGGGGCTGAACTGACGGCACACCTGGGCTATGAGGAAGGCAAGGACGCGCCGCCGGGTCAGGCCAACCGGCGCAACGGCACAGCCAGCAGCGTGCGCGGAAACGGACTTCCCAGACGATGGCTTCACGGCCTTGCGACCACGTTTGTTCAATCAGACCCGGAGAGAGTTTGGTCAAGAACACACTCCACGCCGTGCTTAGAGGATCATCAGCCGAATGCCGTAGGCCACGACGGCCAGCGCCGCGACCGACGCGCCCCAGATCAGGACAAACCAGAGCAGCTTGCGGCCCATGTCAGTGGTAGCCTTCGCCGTGCTGCATCTTGCCGCGGAAGACCCAGTAGGCATAGGCGGTGTAGCCCAGGATGATCGGGACCAGCACCGCCGCGCCCACGAACATGAAGAGCTGCGACTTGTAGGGGCTGGCGGCGTCCCACAGCGTCACCTCGGTCGGGATGACGTAGGGCCACATGCTGACGCCCAGACCCAGGAAGCACAGACCGAACAGGCTCAAGGTGATGATGAAGGGCAGCCAGTCCCCGCGTTCGGTATAGAGGGTGCGCGCCAGCAGCAGGACCAGACCGATCACCAGGAGCGGGATGGGCGATACCTGAAGGATGGCGGGCCATTCGAACCAGCGGTCGAAATAGGCCTGTTCCAGAAACGGCGTGGCCAGGCTGACCGCGCCGATGAACCCGGCGGTGGCGAAGCTCAGCACCTTGGCGAAGGCACGGACGCGGCGCTGTATGTCGCCTTCGACGCGCCAGTTCAGCCAGGTGGCGCCCAGAAGGCCGTACCCGGTCACCACGGCCACGCCGCAAAGAAGTGTGAAGGGCGTCAGCCAGTCGAAGAAGCCGCCGCCATAGGCGCGGCCGTCGACCTCGATCCCCTGCAGTAGCGTGCCCAGGATCATGCCCTGCGTCAGCGCGGCCACGACCGACCCGCCGATGAACGCCCAGTCCCAGAACCAGCGCGAGAACGCGGTGCTGGCGCGCCAGCGGAATTCGAAGGCGACGCCGCGGAAGACGAGGCCGAGCAGCATGGCGATGATCAGCGGATAGGTCGCGGGCATGATGATCGCGTAAGCCAGCGGGAAGGCGGCGAATAGCCCGCCGCCACCCAGCACCAGCCAGGTTTCGTTGCCGTCCCAGACCGGCGCGACCGTGTTCATCATCAGGTCGCGGTCCTCCTTGTCGGGGAAGAACGGGTAGAGGATGCCTATGCCCAGATCGAACCCGTCGAGCACGACATAGACATAGACGGCGAAGGCCAGAAGAAGCGCCCAGGCGACGGTCAGGTCGAAGCTGATTTCCATGGGTTTACTCCGTCGGCTGGGTGGTTGCGGTTTCGACCTGGCCGGGCGTGATGCCGGCGGTGCGGATCGGCCCCGGTTCGGCGTCGACATCGCCTTCGCCCTGTTTCGGTGGCGTCGTCATCAGCTTGAGCAGGTAGATCACGCCCGCGCCGAAGATGGCGAAATAGATCAGGACGAACGCCACCAGCGACGCGCCCACGGCGGGGGCGGCCAGCGGCGACACGGCATCGGCGGTCAGCATCTCACCATAGACGACGTAGGGTTGGCGACCGACCTCGGTCGTCATCCAGCCCGCGACGACGGCGACCAGCCCGGACGGCCCCATGACCAGCGCCGCGCGGTGCAGCCAGCGGTCGTGGAACAGATTGCCGCGCCAGCGCGACCAGAGCGACCACAGCCCTACGCCCACCATCAAAAAGCCGATGCCCACCATGATGCGGAAGGTCCAGAACACGATGGCAACGGGGGGCTGTTCGTCAATCGGTACGGTATCCAGGCCCTCCATCGACGCGTCCAGCCCCATGTTCAGGATGGGGCCGCCGATGCGCGGGATCGCGATCTGATAGTCCATCCGCTGTTCTTCCTGGTTCGGGATGCCGAACAGGATCAGGGGGATGCCGTCTTCGTAGGATTCGAAGTGCCCCTCCATCGCGAGCACCTTGGTTTTCTGGTATTCGTAGGTATTCAACCCCTGTTCGTGGCCGATGAGAACCTGCAGCGGCGCCACGATGGCGGCCATCCACATGGCCATGGAGAACATGATCCGCACGCCGCGATTGTCGCCACGCCCGCGCAGCAGGTGCCAGGCGCCCACGCCGCCCACGATGAAGGCTGTCGTTAGGTAGGCGGCAGTCAGCGTATGGGCCAGCCGGTAGGGGAAGGACGGGTTGAAGATGATCGCCCACCAGTCGTCGGGCAGGAACTGGCCGTTGTCGCCAATGACGAAGCCCGCGGGCGTGTGCATCCAGCTGTTGACCGACAGGATCCAGGTCGCCGAAATCGCGGTGCCCACGGCGACCAATAGCGTGGCGACCATGTGCAGCGTGTTGCCCACCTTTTCGCGTCCGAACAGCATGATGCCCAGGAATCCCGCTTCGAGAAAGAAGGCGGTCAGCACTTCATAGGCCATAAGCGGGCCCAGGATCGGTCCGGTCCGGTCGGAGAATACCGACCAGTTGGTGCCGAACTGGTAGGACATGACGATGCCCGACACGACGCCCATGGCGAACGAGATCGCGAAGATCTTTACCCAGAACTTGAAGAGCTTCAGGTAAGCGTCGTCCTTTTTCCACAGATAGAGGCCGTTCAGGACCGCGAGAAAGCTTGCCAGCCCGATGGAAAAGGCCGGGAAGATGAAATGGAACGCGACGGTGAATCCGAACTGGATGCGTGCCAGCAGTGTGGCGTCCAAACCGAATGACAGGTCCATGACGGGAACCCTTTCCGTTGATGGGGACAGGCTGGAGGTATGCCGGTTCCGTCTCGTTTCCAATGCGACCAAATGGCGTCGGTCAAGCCTGTTTCTCCAATGTATCGCGAATAACCGGCGGCAGATGGTCCGCGAACTTGCGCGACAGAAGCGCCAATACGCGCGGGCTGGACGTCGGACATGGATTCGACGTTCTGGATGCAGGTGAAGGGCGTCGCGCTGCGTTCGATCGCCTGTAGGCTGATGACAGACTGGCCCGAATTGCTTGGGGCCAGGGTTGCCCCGGAAAATCCTGCTTGCGGATTCCCGAAGCTGCTTATCATCGAGATAATTTCCATGGTATTGGAAAAAAGGCGAAAAATGGTTTAGAGGTCACCCGACAAACGACCTTTACATGGCCGGAATGTGCTCCAGAAACGGCCAACGTTGGTGGTGAACTCGACTGCGGCGCTTGCCGCGAGCAGGTTTGAGCCGACAGCAAACTGACAGGATGTTCACCATGGCCGATACCCTTCGTCTCGATCTCCCGCTGTTGCTTCCCGATGTGCCGGACGCGCGTGACGCCTGTGTTCGACGGCTGATCGAGAGCCTTGAGCCTCGCGACGGCGTCGAGCGCGTGCACATTCGCGACGAAGAGGACGGCGCAGGTGCGGAGTTGTGTATTCATTACGACCCCGCCGTCCTTCCGCTTGAGCGCATCCGCCAACTCGCCGGGACCTTCGGGGCGGAAATTGCCGCAAAGTTCGGGCATGTGGTTTGGCAGGTTGACGGGATCGCGGATCAGCGCCGGGCGAGGACCGTCAGCGAGAACGTGCGCCGTCTGTCGGGGGTTGTCGAGGCCCACGCCAACGCGGGCGGTCCCCTGCGGATCGAGTTCGACCGGGCGCAAACCGATGAGGACACCATCCGCAAATCCCTTGAGGAGATGAAGGTATCGCCGGAGCGGGAGAAACCCGGTCCCGCAAGTGCCGACAAGGCGGATGACCACGATCACGCCCACGGAGGTATTTTCGGGGCGCAGACCGAACTGATCTTTGTGGGGCTGTGCGGTGTGCTTCTGCTTATTGGCTGGCTTTTGCCGAAGTTTGTGGCGATGCCGTCATGGGCGCCCCTGTTCGTCCTTGTCTCCGCCTATTTCTTCGGCGGCTACTATGCTCTGCGCGAGGCCATCGACAGTGTCCGCAATGGCCGGTTCGAGATTGATTTCCTGATGCTTGTGGCGGCGGCGGGCGCGGCGGCACTTGGCGAATGGGCCGAGGGCGCGTTGCTGCTGTTCCTTTTCAGCCTTGGTCATGCGCTGGAAGGCTATGCCATGGGTCGCGCCAAGCGGGCCATTGAAGCGCTTGGTGCCCTGGCACCCAAAACGGCCACCGTACGCCGGGACGGCAAGGTCGAGGAGATCGCCGTCGATGCCTTGCGGGTCGGTGACATTGTGCTGGTGAAACCGAACGAGCGACTGGCCGCAGACGGCTTTGTCATCAAGGGTGAAAGCAGCGTCAATCAGGCACCGATTACCGGCGAGAGCGTGCCGGTGGACAAATCGCCCGTCGGGGACGCGAACGTGGCCGCCGAAAAGCCCGACCTGGTGGATGCCGGAAACCGTGTTTTTGCCGGTACGATCAACGGTGGCGGCGCATTGGAAATCCAGGTCACGCGCACATCGGCGGATTCGACCCTCGCCCGTGTCGTCAAGATGGTGAACGAGGCCGAAACCAACCAATCGCCCACACAGCGCCTGACCGACCGGTTCGAGCGCATCTTTGTTCCGGCGGTGCTGGTACTTGCCATCGCGCTGTTGTTCGCGGGCTTCGTCATCGACGAGCCCTTCAGCGACACATTTTATCGCGCCATGGCGGTTCTGGTGGCGGCAAGCCCCTGTGCGCTCGCCATCGCGACGCCAAGCGCGGTTCTCAGCGGGGTGGCACGCGCCGCACGCGGCGGCGTCCTGGTCAAGGGCGGTGCGCCGCTTGAAAATCTGGGGCGGCTGACAGCCATTGCTTTCGACAAGACCGGCACCTTGACCGAAGGTAAGCCAAAGCTGGTCGATGTGGTGACGGCCGAGGGTGCCGAGGAAAAAGACCTTCTGCGGGTGGCAATCGGGGTCGAGGCGCTGAGTGACCATCCTCTCGCCGCCGCCGTTGTCAGGGACGGGCGCGAACGGCTTGGCGACATACCCGCCGCCGAGGCGTCCGATCTGCGCAGCATCACCGGGCGCGGTGTCGTGGCCCAGGTCGATGGCGAGACGACCTATATCGGCAAGGACGATCTGTTTGCCGAAGTCGATGGCCCGCCCATGCCCGACACGTTGCGCGCAAAGGTCGAGGCGCTGGAAGCAGGCGGGCGCACCACGATGGTCGTGCGCCAGGGGGACAGGTATCTCGGGGTGATCGGCCTGATGGATACACCGCGCGAAGCGGCCCCGGCGGTCATCAAGGCGCTGCACGAGATCGGCATCCGCCGGATGATCATGATTTCGGGCGACAATCAGAAAGTCGCCGACGCTGTGGCGCGGGCCATCGGCCTTGACGAGGCGCGCGGCGATCTGATGCCGGATGACAAGGTGGAAACGATCAAGAGCCTGCGCGCCGAGGCCAAGGTCGCCATGGTCGGCGACGGTGTCAATGACGCGCCTGCGATGGCGAACGCCACGGTCGGCATCGCCATGGGCGCGGCGGGTTCGGATGTGGCGCTGGAAACCGCCGATGTGGCGCTGATGGCGGACAATCTGAACCATCTGCCTTTCGCCGTGGCGTTGAGCCGGTCGACAAGTGCAATCATCCGGCAAAACCTGTGGTTCAGCCTGGGGGTTGTCGCCTTTCTGGTCCCTGCCACGATCCTTGGTCTGGGAATTGGTCCCGCGGTGGCCGTCCACGAGGGATCGACGGTTGTCGTTGTCTTCAACGCACTGCGATTGCTCGCATTCCGCTTTGCGCCGCCGACCGCGGCTGTGGAGGCGGCACCCGCCCCGGACACCAGGGCGGCAGCCTGACAGCACAGGTCAGCCGCTTGCGGGGCGGCACATCCACATGTGGCGACATCATCACAGCGTGAGGGGCGGCGTTGTCCCGCTCTGTTCCAGAACCCAACGGGCGCGCCAGCTGTCCGAATGCCTTTCCAGCAGCAGATAGTTGCGTTCCGCGATATAGCGCGATGCCTGTCCGGGGATGCGCCGGATTCGGATCGGATTCCCCCTGAGCGGCGATTCACCGAGTTGTGCAAGGGCACCCAGGAATCGCGCCCAGGCCTTGGGCGGGGCGCGATGCGCGATACCGGATGCGACCAACTGGTGCAGCCAGCGGTCGGTGCGAAGCTTCATCGTGGCGCGCGTCGCCAGATGGATTTCCCCCGAGAGCACGGTAACGTCATGGCCGTCGGCAAGCGCGATGTCGCGAACCAGCCGCAGCATGTCGCACCATTCTGCGCGATGGGCACGGCTTTGCCACTGATCGCGCAGATCGTCCTCGTATTTCTGCATCTTCGGGACGGCAACCATCAGCGCCTCGAGCAGCGATAGGCGCGGACCCAGCAACGGGACGCTGGACATCAGGAACGTGTGGCCCTGAACCGGTGCCGCGGCTTCGGCGCGCATCATCGCCCAGCCGCCCTCTCCCATGATCGCACGGCGCGTGCGCTCCGATCGCATGTCGGGTGCCAGAATGCGCAGACCAGCGGTGCGGACGCTCCAGCCCAGATGCAGGCCGGACGGGTCATGAAAGCGCCGCGGCAGATCGCCGTCCGCCGAGGCGTGCTGAAAGGTCAGGAAACTCTCGCGCGCGACCTCGAACAGGGTTTGGCCGACCGGGGAATAGGTTTTCGAGCGCGGCAGCGACCCCCAGCCATCGCAGATGTCGTGATCGTCCCACTGCATCAGCGAGGGCACGCGCGCGGCGATCCAGGCAAATTCCGGCGCGCGGTAAAGGCCAGTATAGCGTTCCAGAAAGCGTTCGCGCAGGTGATGGCGCAGATCGGCCAGATCGGCGCGGGAAGGGTCCTTCGGGATATGCTCGGGCCAGTTCTCGCTCAGCGGATGCCCCTCGGTCACCTGATCGGCATAGACCTGATCGCCGCCATGCAGCAGCAGGGAGAAGGGCGCGCTCCGGTGATCTTCCCGCAGGCGCGCCCACATCGCGTTGCGCTCGGAGCCTTCGCGCTCAAGATCGCCGATCTCCTCGCCGTTGCAGGACACATAGGCAATCCGCATATCGCCTCGCAAATCGCCTGCTACGTCGTAGCTTTCACCGCTCCATTGGTAACTGGACGGCCTGTCGGCTGGCAGGTGGAACCTTGCGCGCCATACGGTGGCATGATCGTAGTCGGCAAGGCGTTCCGCGGCATGGACGCCATCGACCGTTCTGACCGGCTCCGGGCGCGCCCGCCCGGCCGCGATGAAAAGGGCAGACAGTTGCGCCCCGGACGCCCCGATATCATCGAGAAACAGGATCGGACCGGTCATGATCGGCGGTTCGGATGTCATGTGTACCGTGGTTCGGGGCGGCGTTCAGGCACTGTTGTCACCATGAACGCGCCGCCCGTCAGTTCCATGCCGCCCGGCGGCGGCGCAGCACCGCAGGCAGGACAGTCAGCCCTATCAGCCCGACGACCCACACCAATAGAAGGGCCGCCTTGGCGAGGAAGTGAACCGGCCCCATCGCCCAGCCGACCAGCCCCTCGATATTGGCCGCATCGCGCAAGGCGTTGGCCTCGGCGCCCAGGCCGAACCAGTTTGCAAACCCGGTGCCGGTATCGGCCAGCGGACCGGCAGCGCCGGAAATCCACGCCAGCACCGGATCGACCAGCCACCACACGCCAAGCGCAAGCGCGGACCACAAGACCAGCCCGGCCACGATGACCGAGCCCGGAATATTCAGCGCAGGCAGGCTTCTGCGGTCGCGATACCCGTAACCGACTTCTTCGTCATGATACGCATCCGGCTCGCGATATCGCTCGTGTCTGGATGGCTTGAACCGATGATGTCCCATGATTTGTCCACCTAGTCGAACAATTCGCGCAGGAACGATTTCCGGCCGCGATACCCGTGTTTGCCATGGCTACCGTGTTTGCTGTATCCGCCCCGGTCGTCGTAACCCCGGGGTTCGGGCTCGCGCCGTGGCGGCGGGGCCATTTCGGCGGCACTGCGTTCGATGATCTTGTCAAGCTCGCCCCGGTCCAGCCAGACGCCCCGGCATTGCGGGCAAAAGTCGATTTCCACGCCCTGTCGGTCCGACATGCTGAGTGGAACATCGCAGACCGGACACATCATACCGGCTTTGGCGCTTCTGGGCTTCTCCATCTCGTTTCCTGGCTCCTTCAGTGTAACAACCATGTGTTCTTTTCCTGTTTTTATAGAGGTTTCCTGTTCTTATCATGAGATATAGAAACTACAGTTACTATAGCTTCAAGGGGCGACACATTGTTTTTCCCCAAAGGCGGATGTTTCCGCGCGGACTACTAATCGCGACTATCAGGCACACATTCTTGTCGCACTTTACGCGGCACAAACGGTCGTTTGTGGAAATTTCCGCCCCCTGCCCCATTGACGCTACCAAAAACCCCATTCAAAACTAACTTGGTTTTTGAAGGTTTTTGGCATGATCCTTGGCTATGCACGTGTATCAACAGAAGACCAACACCTTGACGCCCAGATCGAAGCGCTGGAGGCGGCAGGGGCAAAACGCATTTGGTCTGAAAAGATATCGGGTGCTAAGACACAACGACCCCAACTGGAGGACATGCTTAAGCAACTCCGGCCAGACGATGTGGTGACGGTCACAAAATATGATCGCCTCAGCCGATCCTTGCAGGACTTGTTGAGCATCGTCGAGGTCATTCAGGAAAAGGGTGCAGGTTTTCGGTCACTGGCTGAGGACATCGACACAACCACATCCGCTGGCCGGCTGGTGTTTCATGTCTTTGCCTCTATCGCTCAATTTGAGCGCGAACGAATTTCCGAACGAACTAAAGAGGGTCTGGCATCAGCTCGCAAACAAGGCCGGATCGGCGGTAGGCCACCTGCGCTTACGCCTGAACGCCGCGCCGAGGTGCGACGGATGCGCGACGAGGACGGGCGCGGTATTGCAGAACTAGCGCGCCTTTTTGAGGTCAGTCCTAACACGATCCGGCGTGCATAACCTGCTAGCTGCCCAACTATTTTTTATTTATAGGTGTCCGCGACACGCACCGTCCCCAGGGCGAATTTTTACGCGTCTACAATACTATGAATTTAGATATAGATTTGGATATATGAGGGTCACGATATGATTGAAGGCTTCAACATCCTCCGAAATATCGGCCAATTTGACTCGATCACACCTGGCGCGAACATCAATCTAACGCCCCTATCATTGATTTACGCTGAGAACGGTCGGGGCAAGACCACGATTGCTGCTATTCTCCGTTCTCTCGCACTCGACGAGCCTTCGCTCGTCTTGGAACGGCAAAGGCTTGGCTCTACCCACCCACCGCACATAGTTGTTCGGAACAGCGGGCAGCAGGTCATTTTTCAGAATTCCGCTTGGTCACAACCGCTACCCGAAATCGCAATCTTTGACGATGCATTCGTTGCAGCCAATGTGTGCTCTGGGATCGATCTAGGAACTGCGCACCGGCAGAACCTGCACGAACTGATCCTCGGGGCACAGGGCGTCACTCTGAATTCTCAATTGCAGGAACTTGTTGCCAAGATTGACGCGCACAACACCAGCCTACGTGAGAAGGGTGATGCGATACCCGGCAATGCTCGCGGCCCGTTCAATGTCGCAGATTTTTGCGAGCTGGACGTTGACCCAGATATAGAAACCAAGATCGAGGATGCAGGACGGCGGCTTGCAGCGGCAAAGGCGAGCGATGCCATTCGCCAGCGCTCAGGCTTTGTGCCGCTTAGCCTGCCGAACTTTGACATTGATGCGATCAATGCGGTGCTGGGCCTTACTCTCGAAGATTTACAACTGGACGCAGCAGAGCGAGTTCGTGAACATCTCGGCGCTTTGGCCAACAATGGTGAAACCTGGGTTTCTGAAGGCATGGGACACACCGCTGCATATTCTGAAAATACAGGAACAGACGCGTGCCCATTTTGCGCCCAAGACTTAAATGGTTCTGACTTAATCCTTCATTATCAAGCCTATTTCAGCGATGCCTACAAAGAGTTGAAGGCATCAATACGCCAAACCGGGGTCGGTGTGCGAGATACACACGGCGGAGATATTCCGGCTGCGTTTGAGCGCAGCATACGAACGGCTGTGCAAACGCATGAGTTCTGGAAGGACTTTGCTGAGTTGCCAGAGATTGTTGTCGATACGGCTGCTATTTCCCGTGAATGGACGGCAGCACGGGAGGCGGCATTGCAGTCTCTCAGAGACAAGGCCGCATCGCCATTAGAGGTGACGATCCTATCACCGGATGCAGTGGGTGCAATTCAGACCTATCGTCGACGCATTGATGAGATTGCGCAGCTATCTGAACGGCTGGTCGGCTGCAATGACGCGATTGATGTGGTGAAAGAACAGGCAGCCGCCGATGATGTTTCCGCGCTTCAAAGTGACCTCGCAAAGCTGAACGCACGCAAGGCACGGTTCGAACCAGCGGTCGTAGTTCTTTGCAAGGAGTACACCGACGAGAAGACAGCGAAAGCGACTACCGAAGGGCAACGCGATGCCGCACGGACCGCACTCGATAACTATCGCCAGCAAATTTTTCCGACCTATGAGACGGCGATCAACGACTTTCTGACTAGGTTCAATGCTTCTTTCAGATTGGGTAGGATGAGGTCGGTCAACAACCGGGCGGGATCATCTGCATCCTACTGCGTTGTGATCAACCAGCAGGAAGTCAATGTCACAGCATCAGACGGGCCTTCTTTCCGAAACACTCTGAGCGCAGGTGATCGAAACACGCTGGCGTTGGCGTTCTTCTTCGCATCGCTGGATCAAGACCCCAACCTAGCTCAGAAAATCGTCGTGATTGACGACCCAATGACTAGCCTCGATGAGCACCGAACGCTGCGCACCCGGCAGGAAATGCGCGGGCTTTATGCCAGGGTTGCTCAGATGATCGTGCTTTCTCACTCGAAGCCTTTCCTATGTGCCTTGTGGGAAGACGCCAGCACGAATGACCGTTCCGCTTACCGGCTCGCCCGTGCTGCAAGTGGGTCTGAGATTGCCGAATGGGATGTTCGGAATGATAGCATAACTGAGCATGATAAACGGTATGAGATGATTGCTGGTTACATCCAGTCTGGTGGCGCGGCGATCGAGCGTAAGGTTGCTGAAGCGCTGCGACCGACGCTTGAGGCGTTCATGCGGGTTGCATACCCGATTGAATTTCCACCGGGGAAATTGCTTGGTCCGTTCATTGGAGTTTGCAACCAAAGCCCAGGTACGATTATGGCACAAGCCGATGTTGCGGAACTGCGTAGTCTTCTCGACTATGCCAACAAATTTCATCACGACACGAACGCGGCTTGGGAGACGGAAGCGATCAATGATGCCGAATTGACTGACTTTGCTGAGAGGGTCGTCTTGTTTATTTCTAGGCGATGAATACACGAAGTAGATCCCCTGCCCTGGCAGCAGCACGAAAAGACGAGGTTCGACACATGGGGACCTGGAACACTGTACCGTCCCCCCAGATCGCGAGGTTGCTGAAGCGCTGCGAACGGACGATGCAGCGAGCGTAAGCTCGGCATCGCCGCGACAGTAGCGCCATAGCGATGCTTCAGACCGAGAAGTTAGGGCATCCAACCACCCAAAACTGATACGAGATTTTCTTCGATTTATCGAGTAGATAGACGATGTTCGCCTTCGGCAGTAGTGTTGGGAATCGAGCAGGTGAAGAATTGCGACAAGGCGATCCAATCTTATGGCAGACGAAACAAAGATTTATGAAGTTGATTTTTTTAGATGGTTCAAAGACCAACTGAAAGACAAGGGTCTGCAATTCTCCCAATGCGGCTTCAAACTCGGCGATAGCTTGGGCTCGCGTCACGACATTGATTTGCAAACGGGCTTCTGGAAGGAGCCGAGCTACTCGGCGAACAAACCGTCGAGATGGCTTTACCAGATCGAGCCTGACGGCGCGGGCTGGAAAGCTGTAAATCCTGCGGATGGCGCTCTGAATTTAGGTGCGATCAACGCCTCCCAAGAAGACAAGGCAGGGGTGGTGTTTCGCTTGGTGCCGTTGGTGCAGCAGGGGATGGATGACTATTTCCGCGACGACAGCCTCGAAGTACACGCGCTCTTCGTATTCCACGGTGCAACGCCGCAAGGCTCTTCTGCGGAGCCCTTCAACTTCGATCCTGACAGTGGGGCAATGACGTTCAAAGGCGCTCCCCTGCCCTATCTGTTGGCGGGGCTTCTTGGGGTGCAGCCGCGCGATCATGAGGTCGAGGTAACGCTCAATGGCACGCCACGCACGCTGACCTATGGCGAGGTGAGTGACACACTGGCGGCAGGCATTACGGTTTCGCCGGAAGGCGGTGCGACGGCACCAATCCCCGTCTATGACCTGAGCGACAAGGCGGAGTTCGAACGGCTGAAAAAGAATATCTCCGACGCTTGGAAGGCAGCGGGACCCGTAGCGGCTCCGGTTGCTGCGGCGGGCTCCGGCATTGATGACGAGGAAGACGAAGCAGTAGATGACGACGAGATCGTCGCGCCCGCCTCGCTGCATATACCCGAGATGACCGATCTCCTGGGCATCGACCCTGCGGTCTATCGCCAGATCAACGCTGCGCTCGCCTCGGGCAAGCAGCATATTATGCTATATGGCCCGCCTGGGACGGGGAAGACAACGCTCGCGCGCCATATAGCAACAGTGCTGACTGGCGGGAAATGGACATTAGTGACGGGCTCCTCGGATTGGAGTTCTCAGGACATCATCGGTGGCTATCAGCCTATCGGGAGCGGATCGGTTGCTTTCATCCCAGGGGTTTTGCTACGGCGCTTCGACCGCCCGCTCATCATCGACGAGCTAAACCGGTGCGACATCGACAAGGTGATCGGACCGCTCTTCACGGTGCTGTCGGGTCAGCAAACTACCCTACCCTACCGGCTCGACATTGAAGACAAGGATAGCCTGCAATATGTGATCCTGCCGGAGAGTAAGCCTTCGGCAGCCGAGCATGAGTTTGCGCCGGGACCGCATTGGCGGCTGGTGGCGACGATCAACTCCATCGACAAGGCGTCCCTCTACCAAATGTCCTATGCACTCGCCCGACGCTTTGGCTGGGTCTATGTCGATGCCCCCAGCGACACGGCGGGTTTCATTGAAGCCTTCCTACGCAAGGAGGAGCCTGCCTGGTCGGGACCGGTGGCAGGAGCCCCCTGCCCTCTCGCCGAATTTTGGGAGGCGATTAACTCGGTGCGGGTGATCGGTCCTGCGCCCATCATCGACGCGATGAAGGCTGTCCAGGCGATGGAAGAAGACGCGGAATTCTTCGCCGCTCCTGCTGCGTCAATAAAGGAAGCCCTGCTCGATGCGGTAGACATGGTGCTGCTTCCGATGCTCGACGGAATCGTTGTGCAGGATGCGGAGTTTTTAGCTAGCAAGGCCGTAGAGGTCCTTGGTCTTGATGCTGATCAGAGCACGCGGATTAGAGCGCGGATGGCCTCCGTGGCGGTGTGATGGAGACGCTCGACCGGGCTATCAACGACTATGCGGCAGGGGTGTTCCTGCGGTACTTTCGGCAAGGGACACTGGCGGGGGCGGAAAGCCCTCATCTTGATCACGCACGGGACCTGGACCTGCTTCGCGCGCATTGGGCGCTATCGGAACCCGTGCGGACATTTCTATCCTATGTACTGACGCATCGGCACGAAGCCCAAAGCCTGCTGCAATTCGTCAAACGGACGGACGATGCTGTCGCGCGTGGGCGGATCGACGCGCGCGGCACGATGCTCGCGCGGCGTGTTTCTGGGCATCCGTCACTCGTGGTCTACGAAGAGCCGGTGCGTAGCTTTAACACGGGGCCAAATCAAGTTGTTGCGTGGGTGGTCCAGACGGCTTCGACCTACGCGGCGCGGCTCTTCGCCATTCAGCCTACGGGATCGGCCTATGCTAGTTTAGTCGAAGAAACTATGACTGATGTGACGGCAGTAAAGCGCCTCGATGCCTTGCGCGAGGTACTGAAGAGCGTGTCCGTCCATCGCAGGCCGGGACCAGGAGCGTTGCGAGACGCCGCGCGCTCGCGGCGGATGATCTATCGGCTGGCAATAGCTGCCTATGATACTCTAGCGCGAATTGAGGCGGGAGACGAAGAGGCCCTGAGCAGAGTTCTGCAAAGCACGCTCATCGGACCTTTGGAACAGTGGCGTCGCTTTGAGTTGGCTGTGGGACTCGGAATCGGCGAAGCCCTCGCTGCGGAGACGGGCGAACCGATGAACCTTGCCCTACTCGGTAAGACATCTGGAGCGCCGGTCATTTCGTGCGGACGTTATGACATCTTCTGGCAGGGTGGCGGTGGATTGTTCGCCGCCCCCGCCCTAGAGCCCTCTGAAGAGCGACTAGAAGCGGCTCTGGCAGCTTATGGAATGAATCTCGCAGCGGATCGGCCGGACTTGGTGATCACCGACCGGCAAGCCGGTCGGGCGAAGGGAATTGTCGAGGTCAAGTATCTGGCGGGTGACACGGCAAACGCCCGCTTCCGCGAGGCTGCGGGGCAAATCGTGCGCTATGCACGGGGCTATGCCCCGGAAGCGGAGATAGATGGCCTGGTTCGCGCCTCACTCGTTGCTCTGAACCGCAGCCCCCCTGCCCTAATAGATGAAGCAGCCGCAGCGCCGCGCGCAGTGGATTTCGAGGGGTTAACCGATGGGCGGTTGCGGCTTTGGGTACGGGAGAGGCTGCTTGCTCCCCCTGCATAGCAAAGGGCAGAGGGAGCGGTGTTTACTCGGCGGCAATCTTTGACGAAGTTTTTTTGCGCATCGAGGCAGGGCGTTGAGCGCCACCGTCTGCGAAGAGCGGCACTTTTTCCTCGTTCACAGGAAGGGCGCACGGCGATGCAATTTCGTAGGGGATGCCGCGATCCTTGGGCAACGGTTGAAGCGTCGGTTCAAAGCGAGCACGTGCACCGAGGAGGTATTCTTCGGACAGTTCACAGCATGTCCAGCGGCGTTTCAAATTCTCAGCCACAACGCCTGTAACACAAGAGCCGCCGAACGGATCAACCACTAAATCGCCGGGATCAGTCAGGAAGCGAATGAAATACTCAGGGAGTTGCGCGGGAAAGCGTGCCGGATGAATTGGGATGTTTTCGGCGCGACAATTATCTTGGTAACGCCCATTGGATTCCGTATTCGCGATAGCCAGCAGGTTCGGCGGAACAGAACCGCCGTTGTCTTTGTTGAACTTGTCAGAAATGTCGTGCCCAGACGGACGTAGCTTGGCTTTGTAACCATTTTTCAGCAGATGCTTCATCGACTTGGAATACGGCTGAAGGACGCGTTTGTTATTGGCTTTGGGAAATGGTGTCTTTGAGAGCCACCAGACGGTGTTCACAGCATCTTTGACGCGGACTCGGCGGACGTTGACCCATTCCGCTGGGGTTGGAAGCTTTGACGGGTTGAACCAGTAATGCTCCTGGCACAGATGAAAACCATACTCCTCGACCAGCATGACGAGAAGTTTGAAATGGTAGAGACTGCGGGTTGGCTGCCCAGGCACCCAGGCACCGCCAATATCAATAACCAGGCTTCCTGTGTCCTTCAGGACGCGATGAGCACCTTCGGCGAAGGGTCGAAACCAGTCGCAATACCGATCAGCGTCTTCATTCCCATAACTCTTTTTTCGCACCAATCCGAAAGGCGGCGAAGTCATGATGAGATCGACGCTGTTCTCTTTAGCTTTATTGAACAGATAGCTGCGGCTATCGCCCCAGAGAATTTCTCCATGTTCAGTCTTGTGAAACAGTCTCAGCAGCTTGGCCGGGAAATCGCGCGGGTTGGTCTTTTTCGGCCCTAAGTTAGGTTCTTCCGTCTGGGCAAACTGTGCATGAAGAGCCCGGAAGTATTCGCTCAGAGAGCCATATCCTTGAGCAGCAGCAGCGGCTTCTATTTCCGAACGCTCTTCTTCTGTAAGACGGACGTTTGCTGCCTTAGTCCTTGGATTCGTTGCTTTTGGTCGCGCCATTTGATTCCTCGCCTGTTTTACAAACGCACCCTAGCTGAGGGTTTTCTGTAACACAACAACCAGATGGATTAACCGTCACACAAAAACATAAATAGTGGTTTAATGTCGGAAATTGTGAGGCTAGATTGACGAGTTTTCGGCAAGCCACCTACACAAAGGCGGCTAAGTGCGGTTTTCAACCTACATCGAAGCAGCAAATGGATTTGCAAGATTAAAATCGGCACATGATTGGTAACTGTTATCTGTTACCTTCTGCGGCCATCAATTTCAGCCGTGTTGGGAATGTTAATCCCGCCCGCCCTCAGGCACTCATACAGCAACTCTTTCTGGGTCACGCCACGCTTTTGGGCCTCTGAGGCAAAGGCCTCCTTGATTGGCTTAGGGACATTCGTGAAAGAAAATTGGACACGCGGGGCGTCTTTCAGAGCCGTAGACTTGGCTTTGCTTACGCTTGGCAGTGGAGCCGAGAGTTCTTTCAACTTCCGGGCGCTATCGTCGTTATCTAGATCATCATCAAGATTTACGCTGACTTTGGCCATGAACCGCTCCTGTAGAAACTGATAAGGCCCCTGCCCTGCAAGTCCGCCAATACAGACTTCGCGGTTCGCCTCGCCGATCCTTGCGGAGACTGGCCCGTTGAAGTCATCTCCTTGAATCCGGTGCGATGTGCGCACATCGCATTGAGACGTGGCACCTTCTGAGCATCAAGCGCATCGGTAATCGCTTGAGTGATATTCGTGTTGGTATCTACGTCCATCATTACAACGAGCGCCAGAATGTCCTTTTCCATTGTCTCTGCCACGCTTTGCACGTGCGAAAATGTCCGCTTTGCGCCTTTCGCATCTGCCTCATTCGCTTTGGAAGGTATGAGGATCAGGTTTGCGGCTGCTATGGCATGCATTGCCATTGCAGACTTGAACCCCGCCGTGTCCACAAAGATCGCATCGTAAGCCGGGTCGGCCTTTTTCAGAGCCTTAACAGTAGGGATGAGCTTTTCGTCATCCTCTTCATAAAGCCAGTCGAGACTGGTCTGGTCCTTCTTTGCCCACGACTCCAAATGCCGCTGCGGGTCTGTGTCAATCACTGCAATTTTAGCGCCATCCTCGACCATCAGACTTGCGATAGCTGTCAGGAGCGTCGTCTTTCCGGCCCCGCCTTTTTCCTGAACTACACTGATAACCTGTGTCATGATCTGCTCTCTTTTTTGCATACCTTAACTGATAACTAATAACAGTCAACTGATAATAGATATGCCTTATGTGTTACCAGTTAGGGAGCCTTACCTTTTCGCTCATACCACTTTCGGCAGAATCCAACGAAAGCACCTTCCGGATGACGCGGTGGCTCGCTCATCCACATGCGCCATTCCTGTTCAAGAAAGTATACATCCCAAGTTGGCGCGGCTTCACGCGCCTTTTCATAGGCTTCCGATGACAAGCTAACGGTGGCATCTGCGCTGAGTGCTGGCTTGTCTCCGTAAACATCCAGGAACTCCGGCTTCGGCGAGACTTCCAGAATGTCATGCAACAGCCTGAAGCTGTAGTCGGGCATATGTGACTGGTTCTCGTCAGCCTTGCAGATTGTCTTGACGAGTCTCTTAAACTCTTTCGACGTAGAGGTCGAACCGGTCTTGTGTTGAAGCTTGTCCAGGCCGATCCGCCAAACGTCCTGTTTTCCGCAATGCTTCCGGGCCAGCTCATACAGGCGTCGCTCCAAAGGCTTTCGAAGCTGAAAATACGCCTTGTGCAATGTCAGAACATTCTTGTTTTCAATGGCTTTTACCAGCCAATCACCCATTTCGAGCTCTACACTGAGAAGGCGGCCTGTGGAGTCTTCCTTGACGATTTTAGCGTCTGTAATGAATGAGATGGAGCGCCATTCTCCAACACCATGATCATGGATATTCGTCTCGATCTGGGTGAACTGGAGACGGGTGAGGGCGCGACGCAAAGTTGCATATGCCTGTCCAGTCGTGTGCCGATTGGTTGCCTTCAGCAAATCATGGGCTGAGATACGGACACGGCGTCCTATTTCCTGCCCTTCATTCTTTGCTGCCATAAGCTGACTCAGGACATAAATCAGAATATCCCTGTCGAAGACGTTAGCCCGGCCCTCTTCTGCCGCTGGCGTGATCTTCACTTTGACATTGCCCTGTTCATATTGGAAAGCAGCCATGTCTTTCTTGACTGACAGCGAGAACAATGGATGCTCCATTGAAGCCCTGTCGCTTTTGGGAGTGGCGTCCAGGATATCGCACACGAACAGATCAGGTTCGGTATGCCGCTGTGGGAGCAAAGCTGTTCTTTTGCGAGGCCGTGCCATTATTCGATAGTCTACCCACCATTATTCGACAGTCTGCCCACCAGACGCGAATGTTCTTCGATACTCTACACACCTTTCTTCGATAGTCTACCCACCATTCTTCGATACTCTACACACCGGTAGGCAAAAATAGGTGGAATTTCCGAAGCAAGATCAGTGGGTTGGGGGCAGACCGATTCTCGTAACACCTTTAATAACACATATATAACACCCACAGATTGGCAACTGACCCGTGGAGAACTTTCAACAGAACCTTCAGTCCGGATAATGCACGCAGGCGAATCCGCCTGTTGAAGCGTTGAGCCACTGACCGCCAAAGACAGCGCATGTGGCACCGTTGATTGCTGAGAAACGAGGAAGCAGCACCGCCATCGCCAAGGCCAGAACGACAGCACCCAGTCCGAACCAGGGCAGGCGGCTTTTGAACCGTTCCACTTTCACCTCTCGGGCGCGAATAGCATTGATCACGTCCCATTTGTCCTTTTCGGCTTGGGCAAGAACACCCACGGTCTGGTTTGTCTTCTGATCCAGGACATTTACGGAATGGACAATCGAGTTCAGGGTTTCCCTGATCTTGCCGTCGATGGTTTCGCCCACCAACTCGCCGTAATGCTCTGGATCGGTTTGGCTCTGGGCAATTGCAGCGGCCCTTCGGGCCTCATTCGCTGCAGTTGTCACCCGGTTGATCGCCTTGGTTTGATCTTCCACTTGATCGGACATGGTGAGTGTCAGGCCAGCGAGGCGATCCAGCGTTTCGCGCAGCTCATCATCGGAAAGGGCAGGGGAGGCGGATTGACTGGACATTGAGGACCTTCTTTCTCGTTACTGGCTCTGCGGGACAAACAGCCCCTTGAATTCGGGATCGGCGTAGTATCGCAATTTTCGGGCCACAGCGGTGCGTTGGCCCTGAACGCGCAGGAGCTGGTTGTCCGGATGCACCTGCATGATTTCATCGGGAGTGAGCAGATCGCGGCCCGTGACGTTGTGGGAGGTGGACGGCACGTCCCCCGGTTTGTAATTCCGGGTTTGATACCCGGCGGTTTCCTGGCCGATCATCCGGCTCAGCCATTGAGCTGTTTCCAGATCGTTCACACCGAAGACCTGTTGAACACCGGCATTGGCCACGAAGGTGCCCGCGCGCTTGCCGTAAAGTGCGTTGAGCTGGCTCATGTCCTGCAGGATCGGCCAGAGTTGCAGCCCATAGCCCGCCATCAACCCCATGGCACGCTCTACGGCCTCCAGACGGCCCAGAGCGGCAAATTCATCGAGCAGGAAGAGGGCAGGCCCCATCGTGGGGTTCGAGGCCTTCAGGCCCTCTGTGCCCCCGTCAGAGGCGTTCTGAGGCTGTGCCAGTGTCGCTGACACCTCTGCGTCCCGTGCGATGTCCTGGAGCGCCTGGGAGACCAGAAGGCGCAGCCAGCGGCTGTAGGTATCAAGGCGATTAGGCGGCAGGACGAGAAAGACGGTGGTGGTCCGGTGGCGCAGATCGGAGAAGGCAAAATCCGACCGTGTCATGCATCTGGCAATCCGGGCGCTGTCGAGGAAATGGGTGTGGCGTTGCGCACTGGACAGGACCGAAGCGGCTTCCCGATCCGCCTTTCCGGCGAAGCGGTTTGCGGCGCGGGCGATCAACCCGCCTGCTGCGTCGCTGTCCTGCATCAGCTCAATGAGCGCCCGTAGCCTGTCGGGTGGCAGGGTGAGGTATTCCCGGACGGTGGCAAGGGTTCGACGGTCGAGGTCCTCGTGGCAAACGCAGAACATGATCAACCCACCGAGGATGGCTTTGGCTTCCTCGTTCCAGTGGGCCTCCGACACCTGATCCGGCGGGTCCATGACCAGCGCATCCGCCAGAGAGGCGGCATCCTCACCCAGATCAAGACTGTCGGGAGACAACCGGTCCAGTGGATTGTACGCAGCCGATGCCATCCCGGTGACCTCAAACGGATCGAGGATATGCACGTCACCAAAGCGCCGCCGCGCTTCCCCGGCGATCCGCGCATTCTCCCCCTTGGGATCGATGACCAGGACGGAGCGTTCTGCCAAGAGCAGGTTTGGGATGACCGTGCCGACGCCTTTCCCGGCCCGTGTCGGTGCGAGGGTCAGCAGATGGGCGGGGCCATCGTAGCGCAGGAGACGCCCGGTATGCGGGTTGCGGCCGATCAGCAGGCCGTTCTCGCCTTCCAGTTTCTTCAGCTCCTTGCGGCTGGCAAACCGGGCAGAGCCGTGGCTGTCGTCGGCCCCGGAAAAAAGGTTTGCGGACAGTCCGGAGCGGTCGAGAAAATCCTGAAACGCGACAACCACGCCGATGAAGATGCAGGGGCCAAGGACGAGCCAGTGTTTCCATTGCTCACCCGGGTCATTCTCGAAAATTACGAGGACAAGAATACCGCCAACGAGAAAACCGCCGATCAGACCAATTGAGAGCCAGACGACCGCCCATCCCAGCAGGAAGGGCGCACCGAACAGGATCAGGACGATGCGCAGGCACCACACCCAGAACAACAGAAATGTCCGTCTGATCATCCCTGGTCCCGCCTGACATCAGAGATCGGGGCAGGGGAGGGGGCATCGTCGCCAGGGGGCGTTTCCCCCCATCCGTCGAAGGCCTTGCGATCCTGTTCCCGTGTCAGGTTGCGGATCAGACGGTCGAGCATGGCGGCAGCGTTGGAATCCCGTTCCGCCAGGTCCATGAGCGCCCCGCCCAGGATCACTTTGCGCCGTGTATCCAGTTTGCGCTGACGAGTGGTTTCCCGATTGCGCAGCGCCTGCAGGCGGGCCTTGGCCTGGGCATATCGTTTCTCGGCGCGCTCGAGTTCCGTCTCTGCCATGTCACTGTCCTTACCGCTCAAAAATACCTTGGTTGAAACTGGTCTTGCCAGAATCAGCTTTAGCGCGTACCCGTAGGCCTGTAAAGGACAAGGGCGCACTTATGCAAACTCTCCACCTGCGGTTCCGAGATTTGCGTGCGATCTCTCCGGGGCAAAGCCCCAGCCGATGGCAGACCCCTTCGATGCGGAGCGCATCGAAATGGGAGAC
>NZ_JBSXNV010000017.1:0-3711 GCF_056857795.1 Aliiroseovarius sp. B-4 | reverse complement strand
TGCGGCCATGCTTTCGAGCGTTGATCAGGCCGTCTTTGGTGCGCTCTGAGATCAGGCGGCGCTCGAAATGCGCAATGGCCCCGAAGACGTGGAATACGAGTTCGCCAGCGGCGGATGTCGTGTCGATCCGCTCCTCAAGGCTGATCAGATTGATCTCTCTGGCCTTGAGGTCATCGACGGATTCCAGAAGCTCTTTGAGCGAGCGGCCCAAGCGATCTAGGCGGATGACAGCGAGAGTATCGTTGGGCCTGGCCTGATCAAGCAAGGCCGCCAGACCGGGCCGGTTGAACGTCTTGCCGGAGATCACGTCTTCGAACACGCGAATGGCACCGTGTTGCAGCAGGCGGTCTTTTTGGCCGGACAGGTCTTGGTCGGCGGTTGAGACCCTTGCGTATCCGAGGATGTCGCCGGTGCGTGGCATGGTGTCTCCAAAACGACCGTTTTGTAGCCTGACTTCACGTGATCGCTGTGATCCTGAATTGGCGCAGCAAATCTGTCTTTTTATTGGTCTCTATAATATTCGAGGTCTTCAAACTTGCAACTACGTTTTGAGGACACTTTATGGCCCGCCGACTACTTTCTTCCCGCGCGCATGCAGACCTCTTCGAGGTGCTGACGGATCCTGATGCTTTGATCCGCCATTATCTGCTGAGCCGGGACGACATTGACCTGATCCGTACCCGACGTCGCGCCGAAAACCTCCTTGGTGTCGCGGTGCATATTTGTCTGCTGCGCTACCCGGGCTTCGGGTGGAGCGACGGCATCATGCCGCCAGCGGAACTGATCGCTTGGCTTGCTGAACAGCTTCAGGTGGAGGCCTGTACTCTCGACGATTATGCCATCAGGCGGAATACGCGGCACGAACATCATGCCCTCGCGATGCGCCACTTGGGGCTTTCCCCTTTCGGACCTGAACATGTGCAGCAAGCGGAGGATATCGCCACGATGGCGGCCTTCGCGACGGATCACGGCGTGAAGATTGTTGAGACGCTGGTTGCGGAGCTGCGCAAGCAGCATCTGGTGTTACCGAGCGTGGACACGCTTGAGCGTCTTGCCCTGAAAGGGCGGGCACGCGCCCGGCGCGAGGCTGCCGCAGCGCTGTTTGATGCTCTCTCTCCGGGTCAACGTGTCCAGTTGCAGGCGCTCTTGGTCAACGATCCATCTGTTGGGCAAACGCGGCTCACGTGGCTGCGTGGCTATCCGCATTCCGCCAGCCCGGCCAGCATGACCGCGCTTCTGGATCGCCTGAAATATCTGCGATCGCTGAACATGCCGCCAAACCTTGGGCACGGCCTCCACCCTGACCGGCTGCTCAAGTTCGCGCGCGAGGGCGCTGTGGCGCCTGTGAGCTTGCTGAACGATTTTGGTGAACGGCGGCGGATCGCTACGGTCGCGGCGCAGATGGCGGATTTATCCATCACGCTCACCGATGCGACGATCGCCATGTTCGAGCGACTGACCGGCCAGCTCTTCTCAAGATCCCGCAATCGCCAGGAGGAGGTCTGGCGTATGGGCAAGACCAAGGTTGGCAAGCTGATGCAGCTCTTCGGCGCGTCCATTGATGCCATGGCCCGCGCACAAGATTTGGGGCAAGATCCCTTTGCTGCGTTGGATGCGGATGTCGGGTGGGAAACGCTCTTGGGCAAGCGTGACGAAATCGCTGGCTTTGGAGAGCTGGCAACCAGTGATCCGCTCGCTCTGGCGGCTGAGCGCTATGCCTATATGCGCAAGTTTGCCCCGGCCTTCCTTGAAGCGTTCGAGTTCAATGCCACCGATGCGGGGGATGACCTCAAGGAGGCAATTGCCTTGCTGCACGACCAAAACCGCACAGGCAAACGCAAGTTGCCCGACGATCCTCCCATGCCGTTCGCGGCCAAGCATTGGCCATCGCTGATCATTCAGGATGGTCAGCCACAACGGCGCGTGTACGAGACTGCGGTTGTGTCAACCTTGCGAGAGCGCCTGCGCGCCGGGGATGTCTGGGTTGACGGCAGTCGTGATTATCGCCGGTTCGACAGCTACCTGAAGCCCCGGGACAAAGCCGAAATCATCATGCGGGACGCGGGATTCGAAACCGATCCAGACGCATGGTTGTCTGACCGGCGGGCTACGCTGGCGAAACGCCTTGAGCAAGTTGACCGCGCCCTGAAGCGCAATGCGCTCCCTGGTGTCCGCATTGAACACGGGCGGTTGAAGATTACGCCGCATGACGCGGTCACACCGCCCGCAGCGATGCGTTTGGAACGGGCGATCGATGCCGTGATGCCGCGCATCCGCATCACGGAGTTGCTCTGGGAGGTGAATGCGCAGACCGGGTTCCTTGATGCCTTCACCGACCTGCGGTCTGGCAAGCAGCACGATGAACCCGCCGCCGTTCTGGCCACGATCCTGGCCGGGGCCACCAATCTTGGTCTCGAGCGGATGGCGCATGCCTCATCGCGCGTCAGCCATGCGCAGCTGACCTGGGCGCAGACATGGTACCTTCGGCCGGAGACATTCGCGGATGCCTTGGGCCGTATCGTCGACGCCCATCATGGCCTGCCCTTTGCGCAGCACTGGGGCGCGGTGGAGCACAGCTCATCGGATGGGCAGTTCTTCGCTGCCAATCGTGGCAGTGGGCTCATCAACGCCAAATATGGACCCGATCCCGGCCTGAAGATCTACTCCTTCTTGTCGGGTCAGTACGGATCGTTCCATTCCAGTGTCATCGGGGCGACCGCAGGCGAAGCCCCCTTCGTGCTTGATGGCCTCCTGAGCAATCCGGCCAGCTTCGACCCTCTTGTGCATTACACAGATACCGGTGGCGTATCGGACCACGTCTTCGCCCTGTTCCATCTCTTGGGGATGACATTCGCCCCGCGCTTGCGCGACTTTCCCGACCGGCGGCTGGCATGCTTCGGAAGCGCGAAGGCGTGGCCCACCCTGTCATCCCTCATCGGGAAGCCCATCAACGAAGAAGTGATCCGGCAGCATTGGGGTGACATCATGCGTCTCGCCGCCAGCATCCGCGACAAGTCTCTCAAACCGTCTGAAATCCTGCGCAAGCTTGGAGCATACCGCCAGCAAAACCGGCTCTACCTTGCCTTGGGTGAAATCGGCCGGATCGAGCGCACGCTCTTCATGCTCGACTGGATCGAAAACGCCGACCTGCGCATGGAATGCCACGCAGGCCTCAACAAGGGTGAAGCGCGACACTCGCTGGCTCGGGCCGTCTTTGCCCACTCACAAGGGCGCATTCATGATCGCTCTGATGCCGCCCAACAGAAGCGGGCCATGGCGCTCAACCTCGTCATCGCCGCCATCACGTTCTGGAATACGATCTACATGGACAAGGCCGCCAGCCACCTCGCGCAGACCACCCAGATCTACGACGTCAAGCTGCTTCCTCACACATCGCCCCTCGGGTGGGAGCACGTCATTCTATCCGGCGACTTCGATTGGCATTCTGGAGCCGCAGACCGCAAAATTGCGCGACCACTGAACATCAGGCCAGCCAGAGACTGGGGAACCTGATTGTGTTCGCTGAAAGTTCTTCCTTAGCGTGGTTCTACGAAGAAACCTTCCGATGGGGCCTTGAGGAGCGGATCGACACGACATCCGCCGCTGGCGAACTCGTATTCCACGTCTTCGGGGCCATTGCGCATTTCGAGCGCCGCCTGATCTCAGAGCGCACCAAAGACGGCCTGATCAACGCTCGAAAGCATGGCCGCA
>NZ_JBSXNV010000016.1:0-26919 GCF_056857795.1 Aliiroseovarius sp. B-4 | reverse complement strand
ATGCAAAGCCCCATCGAACGCCCGAATGCGGTCCGGATGCGCCTTGATATCGGCCTCGACAAAATCGAGAAAGGCTCCGAGCACGGGATCTTCCTCGTCGCTGCGCACGGGCTCGATATAGACCCTGCCACTCGGCTCGGTACAGTAGCGAATCTGGTCGCCCTTGCCCAGCTTGAGCTGCTTGCGCACCCCCGCCGGCACGGTCGTCTGATACCGATCCGTGAGTTTCGAGACATCTTGTGCGAGCGCTGTCATGGCAGTCTCCTGAAGAAAGGGGGCCTTTGTTGTCCGCAATGGGTAATGCATTTGCATTGCCTTGTCAAGATAAGCGCAGAATCTGCTGTCGTCGGGCAGGTCGATGAACCGTCCGGCGCAGGACCTAATTTCGCCCCGCCAGGAACTCCGCCAACACAGGACTGGCCGCACCCTTCGCGGAGCTGAGCAGCTCCGAGCCCGCAAGCGAGACCTTCGACAGGCGTACGAGCCCACCAGTTTCATCGATGCGGTAGCAGCGGCGCTTTTGCCGCCCGCGCCTGTAGTGCGTCGCGGTGACGATCTGGCAGGTGCTGCCATCGGTGAGCGTCACGGGCGCGGCGAGCCTGATCTTGTCGCCTTCCTGGTAGTCCGGGATCGCAGCCCAATCCCGGCAGCGCTGGCGCCAGTCATGGGCGTAGCTGTCGGGATCTTTCAGGTCGGAGAGGAGCTCGATCAGCCCAAGGGGAGCACGCGACTCGTTCGGGCCAGCGCTTTCCTCCATGTCCTTGTAGCCCCAGCAGCCGTCATCGTATCGGGTGAGGAAGACAGCTCCGAAAGTGATGGAGCCATCCGCATCGGTGACATAGGTCGCGTCCTCGACAGGGGTGCCGTCCCGATTGGTGACCCTAGCCGCTGCATACCAGGTGGAGCCGACCTTACAGGCCTTGACCAGTTCGGTTTTGCGGCTGTCGCCGTCAAAGGTGCAGAGCCGGGCAATCTCCGCTTTCTCGTCCGCGTAGGTCTGGACGCGGCGATCGGTGTAGAAGAGCCATCCCATTATGCCGCCCTCCGGTCATCGATTTCCATCAATGCATCGAGCGGCACGCGGTAGGGCTGCATGGCGTCGAAATCCTCGCAATTGCCGCAGTTCTGCACGATCGCGAAGGTGTCGCAGGCATCCTTGAGGATGACCCGGAAGGTGCCGCCGAGGCCCGAGGGCACCTCGTAGGTCCCGCCGATGAGATAGTCCGAGGCCCGGCGCACGAAGACGCGGATACTGTGGCCATCGGTGGCGAGCCGGATCGCCCCCCGCCCCCGGTCGATGAGCACTTGCACATCGTCGAGGATGTCAGTGTAGAATTGCCCGGTCAGATCGCGAAACGCCATGCGGCGCTGAGCCATCCAGTCGGTGTCCCGAAACGGGTTCATACCGTCGGCGAAGGCGAAAGAGGGATCGGCCTGTTCGGTGGTGACGATTCGGGTGGTCGTGCCATCGATGCCGTTCGAGCGCAGATGCACACCATTGCCGACGATGAGGATCAGGGCGGGCCTGTCCATGGGCCCGTTCCAGTTGGGCAGGAAGGTTTTGCAGGCGCGCGCATGGGCGATTTGCGCCGCAACAGCGGACGCAGAGAACTTGAGAATAGCCATGAGGATGTCTTTCGGTTGGGTGTGGGAGGGTCGACCCGCGCGGGGAATGCCTCGCGCGGGTCGCATGATGGCTCAGGCCGCTTGCGCGACCTCGCTGTCAGGCTCCGGGGTTTCCGCAGCGGGCTCCGCCTCATCAAAGGCGATACCGGCGGTCTGCATCATCGGCGGGCACCAGGCGGCCACGGCAGCGCGCTGCGCGTCCGTGAGCGTGGCGAAAGGCTCGGCGAAGAGCTTGTCGCAAAAGGCGACGATCTCCTTCTTGCTCGACGAGGCCAGCGTCACCGCCTCCTGGGCCAGGCCCAAATCCTCGCCGAGGATCTTCAGGAGCCAGGCCTTCTTGAAGCGGTTGAAGAGCGCCGCATTCGGCGTCCAATGCGCCCGGATGTCGGGCATGATCTCGATCTCGAAGTCATGCATCAGGCTGTCGCGCTGGCGGTCCCGTGCGAAGCAGGACTGCGTCGTGCTGGCGGTCGCATAGGCGACGAGCTTGGCCTTCTCCCCTGCCTCCAGCGCGCGAAACGCCGCGAACTGATCGGCGGGCGCGCGGGCGTCATCGAGCCACGAGAGATCAAGCGCATCATGCGCCGCCGCCACCTGCTCGAGCGAGGTCTCGTCGATCTCGTCCATCTTGGCATGGCTGCGGTATTCCTTGCGGGCATCGATCTTGATCGCCTGCGTGACACTCATGCCGCTGGCCAGAACATCACTGACCAGCTTGAAGAGCGTCAGATCGAGCGTGGCCTCCGGATGCAGCGCCATCGCGGCGCCGAGGGCCATGGCCCGCTCGGTCTTGAGGTCCTCGGCCAGCGAGGCCGGGTAGGTGAATTCGCCGGCGTCTGGGGCCTCCTCCCCGGTCGGGCTAGCCGAGGAGCCGCGCGCGCCCTCCTCTTTGACGGTGTCTTCCGGGCGGACGAGGCCCACATGGAGCGTGATCTGCCCACCCTGCCACGAGGCGATCACCCCAGACCGTGCAAGGTCCTCGGCGCTGTAGGCCTCCTGCAGATCGCGGGCTTCCTCTTCCAAGGCATCCACGCGATCGTAAAGCGCGTTGTAGGCACCGTCCTCGAGCCCCTCATCCTCCATCTCGAGCTGCAATTTCTCAAGCTCGGCGGTGATCTCATCGATGCGCTTCTGGGCAGCCTCATCCGGCTCGATCGGGCCGGGATAGACGCGGCCGTAGTCGGCCATGGTCGCGTAATCATAGCGCACCATCGCATCGGCCCAGGCAAAGCCCAGCCTCATACGGGCCTCTTCGGCAGCGGCACCGAGCTTCTCAAGCAGGATGGTCTCGACCAGAGCCGCATCCTCAAGCACGGAATGCTCATCCAGCAGATCGGCTGCGACGGCACCGCCACGCGCCTCGTAGTCCGCGCGCACGAAAGCCCCGATATCGTCGCTGACCTGCACGCCGCGGGATTTGAGGGCCTGACGGACGGTATAGGCCTGCAGATAGCCGCCGTCCTTCGTGAGCGCCTCGAAGACCTCGCGCTGCGCCTCCTGGCTTGGATGCTCAGCAAAGGCCTTCATCGTGTCGAGCGTGATCACCTTGCCCCGAGCCGCGGCGCGGATGTCGGGGTGGATCAGGCCATAACGCAACCGGCCTTTCACGGCCGCCACCGTGGTGCCGAAGGTCTTTGCGATCGTCTCGGGCGTTTGGCCATCGACCTCCATCATCCGAGCGAAAGCCTCGAACTCGTCAATGGCGTTCATCGGCGCCTGGGTGACGTTCTCGGCGAGCGACAGCGCCGTGGTGACGTCGCAGTCTTCTGGCACAAGGCGGCAGTCCACCTTGGTCTTCGCCGTGAAGCCCTTGATGGCCTTGTCAGCGACCAGCTCCTTTAGCGCGGCATGCCGCCGGCCACCGGCCAGCACGGCGTATTTGCCGTCGATCTTCTGGACGAGGAGTGGCTGGAGCAGGCCCAGCACAGCGATGCTGGCCTTCAGATGCGCGATGTTCTCGGGGTCATAGGTTTCCGGCGCGTTGCTGCGCACATTGGCGGGATGCGGGACGAGATCGCCGATAGCGACGGTAAGGGGAGCAAAGCTTGTGGTCATGGGATATCCTTCCAGGAGGGTGAGGTGTGGCCCGCGCGCTCACGCGCGTGACCAATCCCCGGCTTCAGGGATCACCACGACAAAAGGCCCACTTTCCCTTTGAGGGGTCAGTGGGCCTTCATCGCCTGGGGTTTCAGGAGGGGGTGTCCCCTGCCCTACCAGTCGCGCGCCAGCATGATGGTCAGCACGCGCATGGTGGCGGCGGGATTGTCCGGGGTCTCAGCCCCGTAGCGGAAATCCGAATCTGCCTCATAGAGATCGATTTTCCAGAACACGGTCTCGCCCCGGACCTCGACCGCCCCGAAATCGTGCCAGCCTTCCGGGTCATTCTCAGGCTCGAATGTATCGAACTCACCGGTCGCCTTCACCGCCTCGGCCATGAAGCCGTCACCGGCCTCCATAAGCGCGCGGGTGACATGCATGCGGCCCTGGATGGGCTGCGCGGGCGGCACCCCAAGGCACGCGAGCTTGCGAAACGCGTCGTTTTGCGCCGCGATCACGGTCGGATCCGGAAGGTCTGGCTGGGGTTGAACATTCATGGACATGGGGATCTCCTTTGAGAGGTTTGAAACACCCTTCTCAAAGCCCACTTTTCCTTTTCCGCTTGGCGGAGGAACCCGGTCCAAACCTGCCCGAACCAAACAGTTCCAATAGTCCGCTCTGCGGACAAAGCGCTAATTCGCTGCAGTTACTCGAACGACCGCTTCACGGTGAATCTAAATTCGTTCGGCAAAGCGCCTGATGCGTTGCACCAGGCGCCTCTTGTTCCTGTCACATCGCGTTACTTGATGGCGAGGATGTCGAAGTTGTGGACGTTAGCGACCACACCGTCGTCCCACCCGCCAGCGACCAACTCCGCTGCCCGTTCGTTCAGCAGCCCGGCGACTTGACCGGCAAAGTGTGCTTCACGGCCAGCATTGTTGGTGAAGATGTCGAAGATTGCGAAGGATGTTTCGTCAATCTGCAGCGCCGCCCAGAACAATGTGCCGGGTTCGGTTTCTCCGACGATGGCACCAGCTGCGGTCAGCAAGGCTGCCAATTCCGGCCCTTTGCCGGGTGCTGCTTCGAGCGTGATGTACGTGGCTGTCGTGGCCGAGTAGAGATCAACCGGTTCCCTCACCGACAGGACATCGGAATTGTTGATATTCGCGACAACACCATCGTCCCAGCCCCCGGCGACCAGCGCGTCGGCATTTTGGTTCAAAGCCGCGGCCACAGCGCCGGAGAAATGCGCATTGCGCGCTTCTTCATCCACGAAGATATCAAAGATCGCGAGCGTATCGTCGTCTTGTAAGGCAAACCAAAGCACGGTGCCTGGTTCGGTGTCCGCGACAATCGGGGCGGCTCCGGCCAGAAATTCGGCGAATGCTTCGGTCTGGCCTTCAGCGGCGGGCATGGCGATGTAGCTGGCAGTGTGATTTTCCATTGGGGTTTCCTGTGCGGCTGCAGATGTTGTGATCAAGGCCAAAGCGGCGAGTGTCTTGAGAATTTGGGCTTTCATGGTCGCCTCCTGATTGAAAGGTCGTTGTGTTTGCTTTCGATGCATCCTTTTCCCATGCCGAATGCCTCAGGCACCAATCCCGAACTTCTATTCTTTGATAGACATGTGCTATGGTGAACCTCATGGCGAAAAGTGACGGAGACTGTGGCAGTGGAGATGAACCAGATCAGGTATTTTTTGGCTGTCTGCCAGCATCGCAACTTCACCCATGCCGCTAGCGCCTCAAATGTTTCCCAACCGTCCTTGACGACCGCGATCAAGAAACTTGAACACGAGCTCGGGGGTGATCTGTTTGTCAGGGACCGCGCGGGATGCAGGTTGACGGCACTCGGAAAACTCATGCAGCCAAGGCTACAGAAAGCGCATGACGAAACGCAGGCAGCTAAGGCAGAAGCCGTCCGCCACACGCGACTAGAGCGGGTTCCTATTTCTGTCGGTGTTGGCGAAACGATTGGTCACAACCGGATTTCAGCCGCCGTGGAACGCTTCCGTACACGATTGCCGCAAGCCGAAATAGAGTTGATCGTGGCGTCTGCCTCCAAGCTTCTGGCCGGATTGCGAGAGGGTGAATTTGACGTCGTTGTCACAGCGGCGACGGTCAGTGAAGACCTCTATCGAATAGACCAGCTCTATGACGAGTCCTACAAAGTTGTGGTGTCCAAGTCGCACCCGTTGTCTGGACGAAACGCTATTTCTCTTTCGACGCTCGCTGAAACTGACATGCTCGATCGACCCAATTGCGAAATGCGCGATGCGTTGCATGGGGCATGTGCAGAGCAAGGTCACGAACTCTACGCGGCCTATCGGTCAAATCGCGTGGATTGGTTAGTCGAACTCGCGCGGCAGGGATTAGGCGCGGTGATTTTGCCAACCACGGCAATTCCAGCAGACAAGGGCCTCGTTTCGATACTCATCGACGGCCTTGAAATTTCGCGAACTGTTTCTGCTCTTCGTTATCGGCACCAAACGACGAGACCAGAGACAAATGATCTGATCGGTGAGATTGCGCGTGTGTAGGCGTAGTATCATTGATGGCCGACATTCGCGCATAGTGCAGTAACTGGTACTTTGGGCTCGGAGCTGCCTTTCGCGGCGCCTTGCGCGAAAGGCAGCGTAGCAGACCTCCCGGGATTTCGCTGTCACAACGTTCTCTGAACGACCGTGCCTGTAGAACAGCCAAGCGGGGACGGCTCGCACCAAGTTTTCGAAGTCGTTGACCGGATCGCTTTCGGAGGAGTAACTCGGAATTAACGAATTGCCGAAACCACGACCTCAATCAGCACGTCCTTGCCGAGTTCGGCCACGCCGATGGTGGCACGCGTCGGTAGGTCACCGGCATCTAGCCATTCGAGCCACGCCTCGTTCATGCCTTCCTTCTGTTCGAAATCAGTAATGTAGAGCATGGCTGTCACAAGGCGGTCCTTGGATGAACCAACCTCGGCCAGCAGCTTGTCGATCTTGATGCAGATCTGTTGGGTCTGTCCCTTCATGTCCTGGCTCAAGTCATCTGCGACCAGACCGCCGAAATGCAGGATACCGCCTGCCTCGACAACACGGTGATTGATACGGGTGGGTATGTGGCGTTTTAGCATTTGCTATTCCTTCATGTTTGGGGCGCGTCAACAAAACGCGCAATGGAAAAGGGTTGAAGCGGCGCGTTACTGGCACCGGTGGCAATGAGGTTGCCCATGATCTCTCCGACGCCCGGCCCCAGTTGAAAGCCGTGTGCGGAAAAGCCGAATGCATGGTAGAGGTTTTCATGCTGGGCAGATGGTCCGATGACCGGAATATCGTCGGGCATCCGCCCCTCGACGCCGGACCAAGACCGAATGATCGTTGCATCGCGCATCGGCGGGAAGATGTCGATTGCGGTCTGGGCTGTGAGCATGAGTTCGGGAAATTTCATCTCCGATAGGTTCTTTGACTTATCCGCACGCCCTCTTCGACCGCCGCCAATAACCACCGTTCCGTTCGGCATCTGCTTGAACGACAGTGGTCGGCCCGATGCGCCGACCACGGCATCGCAAAAATGCGGCAGGCGCCCGGTGACAATCATCATGGGGGCAATCGCCTCGACTGGGGCCGGTTCACCCAAAGACTGAGCAAGCTCTCCTGCCCACGCGCCGGCCGCGTTCAACAGCGAGGGGGCAGCGAACCGCAGCGCGTCTGTCTCGACCCGCCAATCGCTTCCGTCCTTTCGCACCTCTCTCGCGCGGGTATGCTCGAAAAAACGCACGCCCAGGGACTCGGCCTTGCGCTGAATGGCGAATACCGTCTGGTAGGGTTGGGCAAATCCGTCATCCAAACAAGCCAAACCGCCGACCACGTGATCCGCGACTGCGGGCAGATGCGTGCGCACCTCCGATCGATCCAGCAGCACCTCATGGGTGAACCCCAGCTCGTTCAATTCGTTTCGGCGCGCCGCAAGCCGTGCAAGCTCGTCCTCGGTTTCGGCAACTATTATCTGCGGTGCGATCTGAAAGCCGCAGTCATCTTCGAGAAAATCGGCAATACTATACCACATCTCCATCGAGCGTTGCGAAATCGGCACCTCGGCGAAATGGCGGCCAAGGCGGCGCACCCCGCCCGCATTCACCCCCGAGGCATGACGTCCGACAGTGTCCTTTTCCAGCACAATCACCGACATCCCGCGCAAGGCGGCGTGGAGGGCGGCCGAGCAACCGTGGATGCCACCACCGATGACGATCAGATCGGCGCTGTGGTCCATCGCGCTCATCGGTTTTCGGGTCCGTCGGCGGCCGTGAATTGCGCAAGCTCCGACAGCGGGATCGGTTTCAGCGGCGGCCGAATGCGGTAATATCCGGTCGCCTCAGGCGTCTCGCCGCGTTGCTGGGCGATGATGGCACTGACAACCGGGCCGCAAACTCGGCCTTGGCACGGCCCCATCCCGGCCCGAAGATAGGATTTCACCTGGTTAGGGCCGGGCGCTCCCAGATCCACCGCTTGGCGAATTGCGCCCGCCGTCACCTCTTCACAGCGGCAGATAATCGTATCGTCAGCCGGCGCGGTGACATGCGGGGCGGGCGCATAAAGCGCTTCGAGAAAGGGGCGGACGGCCGCGTCACGGGCGCGCGCCGATTGCAGCACCTTCAGAAGGTTCGCATCGCCGCGTCCGTCGCACGCGGCAATGGCAAGTGCGATGATTTCGCCATGGAGCGCAGCGCTTCGCGCGCCGCCGATCCCCGCCCCATCGCCAGCGACGTAGACTCCTTTGACGGAGCTTTGCCCGCTGTCATCCGTCACCGGGCGGAAACACTGTTGCGAGGCATCCCAGACGTGATCACAGCGCAATAGCCGGGTAATCTGCTGGTTCGGCACGACCCCCTGATGCAGCGCGACGGTGGTCGCTTCGATCCCCTCGCTTCTGCCTTTACTGGTGAAACGGATCGCGCTGACGGAATCCTCTCCTTCAATCGCTAGGTTCTCTGCCCGCTCGACAATGCGCACCCCGGCGTTCCGCACCTTACGGATCAGCTGCCATCCTTTGGTCAGATAGCCAGGCGCGCGCAAGGCGGCAGGCAAATGCCGGAGGGCTGCGCGGTAATGCGCGCGTGGCGTCGTTTCGATCACCGCGCGAGGCGGTGCGCCCGCATCGACCAGTTGCGCAGCCACCAACCACAAAAGCGGTCCGGACCCGGCGATGACCGCGTCTTCCTGCACGACCCCCGACGACTTCATTAAGATCTGCAGCGCACCCGCTGTAGTTACGCCTGGCAAGGTCCACCCCGGCAGGGGCCACGGCCGCTCAACCGCTCCGGTGGCGACGATGATCCTTTTTGCAGCGATCTGCGACGACGCACCCGCGCGGCTGAAATCAATCACCCGGTCAGTCGAAATGTTCCAGACGAGCGCGCCGTCCATCCATGTCGCCTTAGAGGCGCGAAAGGCGTCGACGATGGCTCGGCCCTGGGCATAATCCGGCCCCAGAATATCGGTGCAGGCCTTACCGGCCGTCTCTATTGCACGATAGATTTGGCCGCCCGGCGACGGTTGTTCGTCCAACAGTATGGTGTCGTATCCCATCCTGGCGGCCGCCGTAGCCGCAGCCATTCCAGCCGGGCCGGCGCCGATCACAGCGATGTCACAGGTTTTTGTCACGGTTGCACCTCCACGCTGCCGCGCTGGCGGCGCACATCCAGCCCGTCCGCGGCTTTCGTCATGCAAGCTTGTCGGTTGGGAACCCCATCAACTTCGACTAAGCAGTCGAAGCAACTGCCCATCATGCAAAAGATGCCCCGCGGTTCACCGCTGACGACGCTGTCCCGCAAATGTCGGATACCGGCGGCGATCAGAGCTGCAGCGATGCTGTCGCCCGGTCGCGCTACGACGGTCTGGCCATCGAAGGTGAATTCGAACCTCTCGTCACCGGTTTCAATTCGTCTGACCATGGAACCTCCTTGAGGAAAATGCACCCATGTCCGGAGTCAGCTCTCCGGCCGCGATCATCGGCGCTAGGGCCAGCGCATGCGCGCCCGCCAGCGTCACGCCGGAATGGCAGTTGAGAGAGAAGATCCCCGGATGGGTTTGCGATTGCTGATAGATTGGCGCACCGTCCGGCGTGAGAATCCGCACCGCGGCCCAGGACCGGATGATACGGAGATCGGCCAAGGCGGGAAAACAGCGGATAGCGTTGCGGGCGATCTGCGCCATCACTGGGGTTCCCGACCAGGTGGAATAACCGGTATCCTCGTGGCTGTCGCCCATCATCACGGTGCCGTCGGCGGTCTGGCGTAAGAGATGCGTAGGCATCGGCAACAGCGGCGCGGCACGTTCCGTGACCAGGATCTGTCCCTTTTCGGGGCGCAAAGGAATGTCGAGACCCAACTGCGGCGCAAGCCGACTGTTGCCATGACCTGCGGCTAGCACCACCTTCGCCCCCCGAAAGACGCCTTTTGGCGTCGTCACGCAATAACCTGAACCGTCGGGTTCGACCGCTTCGGCGCGCGCGTCGCTGGCATAACGGCCGCCACGTTCAGCCAAGGCGGCATGCAGGCTCCTCAGCAGGGACAGTGGATTGGCGTGGCCGTCATGCTTACCATATGACCCTCCAACCACATCCGGTCCGAGCCCCGGCACTAGCTTATCCAATTGCTTACGGTCCAGCATCTCAGCGCCGTAGCCGAGCGCCCCGTTGACGTTATGCATACGCGTGTTGAGAGCGCGCACATTCTCCATCTCGTCCTCGGAGAGGCAGAAATGCAGTCCGCCGGGCTTATGATAATCGGGCGAGATGCCGGAGTCTTCGGCAAGACAATCTGCGAATTCCGGCCAGAGATCGGCCGAGCGCCGTGTCCAACGGGCGTAATCATGCATTCCGCTTCCTTTGGACTGCACCCAGACCAAGCCGAAATTCCCGCGCGACGCCCGCAACGCAACATCACCTTCATCGAGCAGGATCACTTTTTCGCCCTGCCGCGCCAACCCCCAGGCCACGGCAGCGCCGACCAACCCCCCTCCGATGACGAGGGTATCTGCGGTATTCTGCGTGTTCATCGCTTTCCCTCTCCGATCAGTAAGCGGTCCAAGCCATAGAGCCGATCGATTAGCAGCATCAGGGCGACTGTGAATAGAATTGCCACCGCTGACACCGAGGCTACCAGTGGATCGGTAGTCTGTGTGATATGCGAGAACAGCCGCACCGGCAGCGTCGTAGTCGAGGGGTTCACGATGAAGACCGTGACAGTCAACTCATCAAAGCTGGTAATGAATGCCAGCATCCAGCCGCCGATCATCCCGGGCATGATAGCGGGCAGCGTGACGCGCCGGAACACCGTTAGCGGTTTCGCCCCAAGGGAAATCGCGGCTTTCTCGACCGACCGGTCCAGCCCAGCTACCGAAGCCAACACCAGCCGCAGAATGAACGGCGTGATAATAATTGCGTGGCACAGCATGAGCCCGATAAAGGTGCCGTTCAACCCCAACAGGCTGAGGAACCTCAGAAAGGCGATGCCAAGCACTACCGTGGGCACCATGAGCGGCGACAAAAAGAGCGCTTGCAACGCGTCGCGACCCGCGAAGCGCCCGCGTCCGATGGCCAGCGCGGCGGGCACGGCCAGCACAGTCGCCAACGTTGCCGAGGCTATGCCCAGCTTTAGGCTGATCCATGCGGCAGTGATGAATTCCGGGTTGTCCAAGATGGCCCGGAACCAGCGCAGCGAAACGCCACTTGGCGGAAACTCCAGAAACCCCTCGGGAGTGAACGACACGCCAATAACCACAACAATTGGGGCCAACATGAAGCTCACAAAAACGAGACTAAAGAGGATGGAGAGCGGTCCGTTCTGTCTCATTCGAAAACCTCCCCGTATCGGCGTTCGACAAGGCTATTCCAGCTTAGCATCACAATGAGAACCGCAACCAGCAGCAGCATCGCGATCGCCGCACCCAGCGGCCAATTCAAAGTGTTTAGAAATTCATCGTAAACCGTCGTTGAAACAACCTTGACGCGTCGACCGCCCAAGATTGCAGGCGTTGCAAACGCCGACGCAGACAGTGAAAACACGATCAAGGATCCCGAAAGAACACCCGGAATGGCCTGCGGCAAGATGATCCGAAAAAAGATCGTGCGCGGCCGCGCACCTAGAGATTCAGCCGCAGCTTCGGTCGCAGGGTCTTGCCTTTGAAGCGCCGCCCATACGGCCAGCACCATAAACGGCACCATAACATGCACGAGCGCTAGAACGATCCCGCCCGACGTATACATCATGCGGATGGGTCGTTCGATCAGACCGATGTCCATCAACGCCGTATTGATCACGCCCTTGTTGCCCAGCAGGATCGCCCATCCCAATGTGCGCACGACGACCGAAATCAGCAGAGGGCCGATCACGATCAGCACGGTGATCGAGCGCCAGAATGGCGACATGCGATAGAGGATGTAGGCTTGAGGCACACCGATGGCGGCACAGATCGCCGTAGTGATCAGCGCGATCAGAAAGGTGCGCCCGAAAATTTCGTAGAAATAGCTATCGCCCAGAACTTCCGCATAGTTGGCGAGGCTCAGGTCCGTGCCGATACCGCCGTAAAAGTCGAAGCTGTTAAAGCTTAGCATGAAGGTCATCAGAAGCGGCACTAGCAGCAACACCGCGAACAGAACCAAGGCTGGCGCACTCAGCAGCCAAGCGCGGGAGGTTTGTGTCGTCATGCCGAAGTTTCCTCGACGGGAAGGATGCGAATGTCTTCGGGCTTCCAATCCAACCCAACAACCTCGCCCTCCTCGGCTTCGGCGCGACCGGTATTATATCGCATCACGAGCATGTCGCCGAGCTCGGTTTCTATCCGCAGAAGCCACTGGTTACCCATAAACACACGCTCGGCAACAGTGCCGCGCAGCTGCCCAGCTTCAGGGTCTACGAGCGCGATCCGTTCGGGGCGCAGCGCGATCTCGACCGGGCCGGGACGCAGATCGACTAGGGGGCCGTGCAGGCGGAGCGATCCGCAGACCAAGGCCGAGCCCTCGGATCCGGTGCTGTCCAGCCGCGCGGATAGGTTGTTGCTTTTGCCCAAGAAGCGAGAAACGAAAGAAGATTGTGGCGTCTCGTAAATATCGAAGGGGGTTGCATCTTGCCGCAGCCGGCCTTGATCCATCACCACAATACTGTCGCTCAACGCCAGCGCTTCGGATTGGTCGTGCGTAACCATTAGGGTCGTCACACCGGCTTCGCGCTGGATGCGGCGCAGTTCCAGCTGCATCTCCTCGCGCAGCTTCGCGTCAAGGTTCGACAGCGGCTCGTCGAGAAGCAGGAGCTGAGGCTCGATGACAAGTGCGCGGGCCAGTGCCACCCGCTGTCGCTGGCCGCCGGACATCGCCCTAGGATAGCGATCTCCGAGATGGCTTAAATGCACAAGATCTAGCGCAGCGGCGATCCGGCGCTTGCGCTCGGCCTTCGAAACTTTGCGCATTTCAAGGCCAAAGCCGACATTTTCTTCCACCGTCATGTGCGCGAACAGTGCGTAGGTCTGGAAGACGATGCCTAGTCCACGTTCGCGCGCCGGGATCCCAGCGAGGTTTTTCCCGTCAAGAACGATCTTACCTTCGGTGGGCGCTTCGAATCCGGCCACCATTTGCAGAGTCGTCGTCTTGCCGCAACCCGACGGACCGAGAAGGGAAACAAAGCTACCACGCTCGACAGCGAAGGACAGTTCCTCAACCGCCGTAAATGCGCCGAACCGCTTGGTCAGGCCGTGTAGTTCTAGAAAAGCCATGAAGAATTCCGGTGAATACGAGATGTTAGTGGGGCCTCAAAAGGCCCCACATTCGGGGATCAATTAGAAATTCAGCGCTCGACCTCGCGCGCCCACCGCTTGGTCCATTCCTCACGTTTCGGGTTGATCACGTCCCAATCCACCGCCATCAGATCGGCGATCTTGTCGCCATAGGGCAGCGTTTTGGCCAGGTCTTCAGGCAACTCTGCCTCCTTGTTCGAAGGACCGGTGCCCATCGCCTCGGCTAGCCGCACTTGAACCTCGGGATCGAGCAGGTAGTCAATAAACAGCTGCGCCTCTTCCGGCACATCGCTGTCGACCACCGGACATGCCGCGATCATAAGCGCGACCGCGCCTTCTTCCGGATAGGCGAACTTCGCTGAGAAGCCGGTATCGGCCAAGGATTTGGTGCGGCCCGAGCCCCAGATCGAAAGGGCAATTTCCTCGGACTGGAAGAGCTCCGACATCTTACCCGAAGACGGCTCGAATACCAAAATGTTCGGAGCGACTTCTTCGGTCATTGCTGTAAAGCCTGGGTCGATATCATTTTCCCCGCCACCGTTCATCCGCGCCATCATTACCAGCGTGTGCAAACCATAAGTGTTAGAGATCGGTGGCACCGAGAGGATGCCCTCGAACTTTGGATCGGTCAGGTCCATCCAACTGCTTGGCGGCTCCCAGCCTTCGCGTTCGAACCACTCGGTGTTGTAGGTGAACCCAGTCGCGACGAAACCGAGACCGATGGAGTTTTCGCCCAAGCGAGCAATATCGTAGACATTTTGCTTGATTTCGCTGTCCTTGATCGGCGCGCAAAAGCCCAATGCGTCGGCCTGATACATTGGACCGTCGTCAAGAATTACGACATCGAGTTCTTGCGCTGAACGCTGCGCCTGCAATCGTGCTAGGTTTTCCGTCGAGTTGCCCGGCACGAATGCAATCTCGACATCATGCGCTTTCTCAAATTGCGGAATAACCAACTCTTTCATAAGCGTCTCAAACGAGCCGCCATACCCGCCGACAGTCAGCGTTTTGTCCTGCGCGGCGGCCGTGCCTGCCACGGCCACGCCAAGTGCAGTGGCTAGGGTGATGGATGAATAATTCATGGCAGTTTCCCTGTTGTTTGTTTCTATATTGCGAGCAAAGGCTTTCTTTTGCTGCCATGCAATTGAATTTAGTTTAGAAGTCCATTCCAATTGGTTATAAGGCTGATATGGCGCGCGCAAATATCAAGCAGATCGAGGCATTCAACGCCGTAATGAAGGGTGGATCGGTCACGAACGCCGCCAAAAATCTTTTTATCAGCCAACCGGCCGTCAGTAAGATGATCAGGGCTTTCGAGGAAAGTTGCGGGTTTACGTTGTTCATGCGCGCATCGGGACGGCTGATGCCAACGCCCGAAGCGCGTCGGCTGTATCTGGAAACCGAGAAGCTGATTACCGGCGTGGCACGGGTCGAGAATACCGCTCGCGCGATCCGGGATTTGGAACGGGGCGAAATCTCGGTCGCGGCCTTTGCCGCAGTCAGTTTGCGGCTGCTTCCTATGTTGACCGCGCGTTTCCTGGCGGAACGCCCTGACGTGCGACTATCGATCGTGACACGTAGTTCACGCAACGTTGCAGATTCCATGCTGACGCAGGCGGCCGATTTTGGCATTTCCATGGTCCGCAGCGATCACCCCGGATTGCGATGCCAGATCTTCAGCGAATGCTCGATGATCTGCGCTTTGCCGGCCAATCATCCGCTGGCGCGGGAGAGAGTGATCGATCTGCGCATGCTGAAAGGAGAAAGGCTGATCTCGCTCGGGCGCGAAGACCAGTCAAGTGGCATCGTGCTAGATGCGTTCGACCGCGCTGGCGTTAGCCTAGATGTGTCCATTACGGTGCAGATGGCCGATACCGCCTGCATGTTCGTTCGGGAAGGTCAAGGTGTTAGCCTGGTTCCTTCGCTGACCACAATCGGCTGGGGATCTGAAGAACTCGTATTTCGCCCGATCCAGCCCTCGGCGACTATGCCCATCTGGATCTATACATCGGCATATGAGCCCATGCCTGAACTAGCGCGCAAACTGTTGGATACACTAAAAGCTGGGATCGCCTCCATCGAAGACGAATTTCGCACACAATGATTCTGGATAGTCGAAGTTCTCGAAGGACCCGCAGCCGCCTACCCCCTATAAGTGTTAGCATCCAAGTGATTTATAATGATATGCTTGTTCTAGAAAAGCTTAGGGCCGCCTATAAGGCGGCCCAGCTATAGCGTCGGGGGTCCGTCACGAACAAGCGTGCTGCCGACCGTATCCCGACGTTTCAAGAGCATACGTAGCGATAAGGACGGTAAATGTCAAGATATTTGGGGGCGTCTGACGTTCAGGCGATACAGAATTTATTATCGGCTGAACGACTAGCAACGTTCCAAGCACTCACGGCATCAGGGTCGCCCGAGGATGCAATTGAACTGCATCAAACGACGATGAGCTTAGGTGTATCGATTATGGCCGTGACAGGGTTGATAGAGGTCTCTCTACGTAACGCTGTTTGCCACGTCATGCACAACAATTTCGGCGGGAACCACTGGCTACGCACACCTCCACCAAACACATTCACGTGGGCCTACTTGGAAGAATCGTCCATCGCCAAAGCTACGACGCAGGCCCAGCGAGCAGCATATTCCAAGATGACTGGGGCGCAAAAGAGCGCGTTGGATGCTCAGGCATACCCCAATGGAGTGCCATCAAATGCAAAGCACCGAATGATCGCCAAAAAACGACAGTCCACGATCACCATTCCCGACAGTCAGGTAATCGCTCAGCTCACCATTCACTTTTGGAAGCGTATGTTTTCAGAGAACTATGAACAGACGCTTTGGAAGCCTGCTTTAAAAACTGTCTTTCCCAACAAGACGCTCGGTCGCTCGGATGTCGCGGACCATCTTGAAGTAATTTACGAAATGCGAAACCGGCTGGCCCACCATGAACCGGTATATGGGACACGTCTTGAAAAAATTCTGGAATCTATCGATTTCGTTACACTCAATCTTTACAGCAGAAGGCCAGCACTCGAAAATCCGTTTGCCAAACTAATCATGCCTCAGCGCGATCTATTGCATGGGCAAGTGGCAATTTTTGAAGCCACCTTTAGACGTCTTACCCCTTAAACTAAGCTGCATGGTGTGTCTGACGTCAGCGCCTGTGGGACAGATTTGAGGAATTGAACAACGGAGGATTTCTGGTTCATCGTAACCTTGATGGAGTGAAGATGAACAAGAAATCCGGAACGTCGAAGGACGCAGCTGACAAGCTGGTAAAGAACATCCGCCGCAAGACCCGTCAGACCTATTCGGCGGAGGAAAAGATCCGCATCGTCTTGGCGGGTCTGCGAGGCGAAGAGAGCATCTCAGTCCTCTGTCGTCGGGAAGGGATTGCCGAGAGCCTGTATTACAGCTGGTCGAAGGAATTCCTTGAGGCTGGCAAACGCCGCTTGTCCGGCGACACAGCTCGACAGGCAACCTCGCCAGAAGTCAAAGATCTGCGCTCGGAGTCACTTGCCTTGAAAGAATGCGTCGCAGATCTGACCCTTGAAAACCGTCTGCTCAAAAAAAGCATGACAGGGGCTGGGGAGGTCGAGGAATGAGATACCCTGCGTCCGAGAAACTGGAGATCATCCGCACTGTTGAAGGATCACACCTGCCCACCAAGATGACCCTCGACATGCTGGGCATTCCCCGCACAACTTTCTACCGCTGGTATGATCGCTACGTCGAGGGCGGGCTCGATGCCCTGGCCGACCGCTCTCCCCGGCCAAGGTCGGTCTGGAACCGGATTCCCCAAGACCGACGCGATGACCTGATCGAGTTTGCGCTGGAGCATGAAGCGCTGACGACACGGGAGTTGGCGGTCAAATATACGGATGAGAACCGATATTTTGTTTCTGAATCATCAGCCTATCGTATTTTGAAAGCAGCTGACCTCATCACGGCCCCAGATTATGTAGTGATCAAGGCTGCGGATGAGTTTACCGAGAAGACGACGGCCATCAACGAGATGTGGCAGACCGACTTCACCTACTTCAAGATCATTGGCTGGGGCTGGTATTACCTGTCCACCATCCTCGACGATTACAGCCGCTACATCATCGCTTGGAAGCTCTGCACAAACATGCGGGCCGAGGACGTGACGGACACGATTGAACTGGCTCTGACCGCATCGGGCTGTGACCAGGCGGTTGTGCGTCACAAGCCGCGTCTGCTCAGCGACAACGGCTCCTGCTACATCTCTGGCGACCTGGCGGCATGGCTGGGGGATCAGAAAATGGACCACGTCCGCGGGGCGCCATTCCACCCACAGACACAAGGCAAGATCGAACGCTGGCACCAAACGATGAAGAACCGGGTTCTGCTGGAAAACTACTACCTGCCCGGCGATCTCGAACACCAGATCGGGGCCTTCGTCGATTATTACAACAACGAGCGCTACCACGAGAGCCTGAGCAACGTCACACCCGCCGATGTCTACTTCGGTCGCGACAAAGCTATTCTGAGAGAAAGGGAAAAGATCAAGAAACAGACTATCCGACAACGCCGCTTGCAACACCAGAAACAAGCCGCATAATCAATCACACGAACGAGCCAGAGCCTCCAATGCTCAAGCCGCTCTGATGTCCCATTTTATATGACGACGGACACCGTTATCCTTCCCGAAACGTCGATCCCTGACCATGACAATCTCGTCTCACTTCCGGTAGCCGACATGGAAATTGCAAGAGATGTGGCAGCGCTTCGTTTCCGCCATCAGGCTTCTCGCTCAGAAACAAACGAACTGGTGCGGGAGTTTTCGCGGAACTGAGCTTTGTAAAGAGCGGACATTGGCGCTTCGTGCAGCATCGGTCAAAGTGGGCTCGAAGCTGCCATTTTCTGCGTTGCGGAAGAGCATAGGTCATGCTGCCTCAGCGCCCTCCCCTGCCCTGCACGCCTCCGATCTGGCGATCAGATAGTCGCAGGCCCGCTGCGCGTCCGCGGCGTGCCGGAAGATTGCGCCCTTGTCCGACCGAAGAACGCGCAACCAGTTGTGAAGGTAGGCGGCATTCATCTCGAGCGTATGCGCGGTAAAGCCCAGCGTCTGACCCAGGAACACCGAGGTCAATTCCGCGACGATCTCCTCGCGAGCATAGGACGTGTTGCCAAACTTCGAGAACCCGAAATCGCGGTTCAGCCGATGGGGGGCTTTTGTGGCATGGGTCTTATGCCGATGTCGGCATAAGACCCATAATGCCGATGTTCGGATTATGCCGCGCCGATCCTCACACCCTTAAGTGCTGCGAGAAGACCGGCGCGGTGTGTCGGCATAATTCAGAGCGCTTCGAGGAATGCCAGCAGCTCGTCACCCGGTCGATATCGTCCACCCGTGCCGTCAATCGGCTTCGTCAGCGCCATTGCCCTTTCCTTCAGTTCGATATCGGCATGGATGTAGACCTGTGTCGTCTCGACCGATTCATGGCCCAGCCAGAGCGCAATGATTGTTCGGTCCACGCCGCTCTGCAGGAGCTGCATCGCGGCGGTGTGGCGCAGAACATGGGGTGTGACGCGCTTCAATCTGAACGTCGAGCTGTTCGAGGCGGCGGTGGCCGAGTGCTTTCGAACGATCCGTTCAACCGCGTCTCGGCTCAAGGGCGCGCCTCGGATCGTTGCAAACAAAGGGTCGTTGGGTTCGGCGTCAATCTGGGCAAGCCAGGCTTTCACAGCATCCCGACTATCTGCCCGAAGTGGCGTCGCGCGTTCCTTGCGGCCTTTGCCCATGCATCTCAGGTGCGGCCCCGTGCCGAGTTCAACATCCCTGACGCGCAGGCCGATCAGCTCCGATACACGCAGGCCGGTTTGGATCATTGTGAGGAGCAGGACCCGATCTCGCCGCCCAAACCAGGTCGATTGGTCGGGCGCCTTCAGCAGGGCCTCCATTTCGTCACGGGTCAGGAAGTCCACGACACGTTTTTCGTGCCGCTTGGAGGGCATCGCCAGCACCTTCTGGCAATGATGCAGCAACTGGGGTTCACAGCCCGCGACATATTTGAAGAACGAGCGAATGGCCGCGAGGCGCGTGTTTCGGCTTCGCGCGCTGTTGCCGCGTTTCTCCTCGCAGAAGGTCAAGAACTGCCCGATGATGTCGGCGTCAATATGAGCCACATGTAGCTCAGTCGGCGGCAGCCTGGTTTGCGCCTCGGCGTATCTCAGCAAGAGCCGGAAGGTGTCGCGATAGCTGGCAATCGTGTTTGGGCTGGCCTGCATCTGGGTTAACAGCCGCTCGGTGAAGAACCGCTGCACATAGACGGGCAAGGGATAGGTCGCGATCATGATGCGCCCTCCAGAACCTGCTGTTCAGCCCGCGCGGCAGCGAGTTGCATCAATTCTGGCACGGCCTCGATGTACCAGAATGTGTGCTTTGGCTCAGAATGGCCGAGATAGGTGCTGAGCTTGTACATCTCGGCTTCGATGTCCCGGCCATCGCGGAACCAGTCCAGGATGGTGTGGACGGCAAAACTGTGCCGCAAATCATGGATGCGCGGTCCATGGCCGTGGCGGTTGAAGGCTTGCGGTGACCGAAGGCCGATATTTCTGCCGACCTGCGCGAAGTTGTAGCGTGCCCCGCAATCTCCCGCCGGTTCGCCATCCTCTTTGATGAAGAACCGGGATGATTGACGCGGGACCAGCCGGTCCCGCAACCCGGCATAGTGGGCAAGCCGCTCAACGGTGCCGCCGTTGATGGGAAGCTGCCGGTCCTTGCCATTTTTGGTGTTTCTGAGCGTGAGCAAGCCGCGTTTCAGATCGACGTCCTGCCGATCCAGAGACAAAGCTTCGCTCACGCGCATGCCTGTCACCGCGATCAGACCGAACAGGGTCTGCCACAATGCGGCTCGGAGGCCGTAGGGTGACGGCAGCCGACCTGCCTCCGCAACAATGTCTGCAATCTGCCTGGGCGTGTAAATGTACGGCACCCGTCTTCGGTAGCGACCTGTGACAAGCTGACTGGACGGGGTTTCGGTCCGATCATCGTGTTCCGCGAGCCAGTAGGCGAACCTGCGGACCATTCCAAGGCGGCAAGACCATGTGTTGTTGTCCGCGCTGCCGTAGTTCGCTTTCCAATCAAGGAACAAGGGCGTCGAGATCCGATCGAATCCGTTTTCATCGCCATAAGTCGTGAACTTGCGCAGGACACGTTCGTCGAAAGAAAGATCAAAGCCCATCGAGCGCCGCAGGGCCAGGTATTCGTCAAGTCGTTGAGATAGCGTCTTCATTGCACGTCTCCCGAAGTCGGCCAGGGGCGCGAGATCAAGCGCAGGGCATCCACATCGTATTGCGCATAGATGGTCGTGGTCATCGCGGATCGGTGACGCAGCACATCCCCGATCTCGGCTAGTGAAGCGCCCTTTCGCAGCATATCGGTGGCCAGGCTGTGTCGCAGAATGTGCGTGCCGATATACGCTTGCGGCGGGCTGATGCCGGTCGCATCGTAGGCATCCCGCAATATCCAGCGCAGGATTTGGGCGTCCTTGAACCTCTTGAACGGCGGTTTCACCGAGACGAACAGCGCGCGTTCCGGCCCCCGGCGCTCATTCTTGATGTAATCGACAATCGCCTCGCCAACCTCCGCCGGCAGTGGCATCCGATCCTGCAACTGCCTTTTGCCGCGGATCAGGATTTCGCCGGCGCGCCAATCGATGTCGTCCAGCTCTATTGCCGTAACTTCCGGCGCACGAAGACCGAGCCGGGCGATCATCAACAACATTGCATAGTTGCGCCGACCCGTTTTCTCGTGATCGCGAACCACCTCGATGAGACGATTGACCTCTTCGGGCTCAAGATATCTCGGAATGCCGGTCGGCTTTGGCTGCCGCGCCTTTGGTACGGCGTTGCTCAGGTTGCGCTCGGTTTTGCCGCTCCAGAACAGGAACTGGAACAGATTGCGAAGATGCGACGGGCCGGTCTTGTCACGCGGCGCGTTTTGCTCCTTTCGCAACCAAAGTATGAACCCCGTGATGTCGTCGGGCTTGATGGTGTTGAGGTCGCCCAGACCGGCACCGAACTTGGCAGTCAGGAAGCGGTCATAAAACCGCAAGCAGTGGTAGATGGTGTCCTCGGATAGGCCACGCTGGACGCGGAGGTAGGTTTCGTATTCCCGTTTCAGGACAGCCCTTGGTGACATATCGAGGGGCGGCACAGAACGCTGCGGTGCGCCCGCGTTCTCAATCAAGTAGTCCCAGAACCGATTGATGCGGTATCGACAATGTTTTTTGTCTTTCGCAGAAGCGGTGTCGATAACCGGCACCACCAGTCGGTCCATACAATCTTTGGTCAAGTCAGCGGGCCCGAGGTCCGCCTTCAACATCGCGGCCCAGAGCACCTCGGCTGTGGCCTTGTAGCTGGCAACGGAACGGAGACTGTATCCTTCCTCTTCGATCCGACGTCCGAAGCGTTCCGCATGGTTGTCGGCATATTGCGGCGTTCGGATTGTCTGATCAGGTTTTTCGTCGTTTTTCATAAGCATTTCCTTCACTGGTTGAAGGTTGCGCTTATGGCAGAGGGCGGATGCGATTGGCGCTGTCGAAACGTGCACATGGCGGTTTTCCAAACCGACCTCTCTCTGGCTGAAAGACGGACGATCTCTGCCGCCGTCTTATGCAGCCTGAAAACGCGAGGAACCCAACGAAAAAAGCAATCGCCAGCAGAAACGCGGCATAATCCAAACATCGGCATTATGGATCACCTCGTGGGCTAAAGTCCCATAGTAGCCTGCTGCATTGTGAAACGTGGCAATCGGCGGCATGTGGATGTGATCTTTGGCGGGGCTGTAATAGGCACGCGGGTCGTCGCTGGTAAGGATCTCCGCCCCTGTCCGGCTGAAAAACGCATCAAGCTCCGGATCTTCCGCCGTGCCAAGGTCGCGCGGGGCCTCGGGCCGGATGTAGTAGTCCTCCGCCAAACCTTCGATCTGATCGGCATTGAACACGCGGTAGGCGCGCGCGTAGGGCATCTCTTCCTCAATGCCCAATTCGTTCTCTCGTGTGAACGTCCCGTATTTGACCACGGTTGACGACGTTTCGCCTTTGCGGACCTGACCCCCCAGTTCCTGCGCCTGTTTGTAGGTCATCCAGCGGCTGGACACATAACCATGCTTGGCCGCCATGACCCAAAGCATCAGGATATTAATCCCGCGATACTCCTCCCCGTTGTGCCGTGTAGGCAAGGCAATACCGGACGCGTTGCCGGTCCACGGCTTGCGCCATGGCGGCGTGCCCGCCTCAATCTCTGCAATAATGGTGTCGGTGACATGGGCATAAACATCAAACTTCGGTGCCATTTGTGGCCTCCTCGATCAAAGTGACGCGGGTGAGGCTTCGCGCCCCCTTCCGCCGATGGGCTGCGCCTCGGCCACCTGATCTGACCGAATACGCATGTATTCGGCGGAACAGAGTGGGAGAGGGCAAAGCCCGACCCACGGCCCTGAACGGGGCTGTCAATCGGCCACATTTGCGAAGAAAATGTCTGCGCCAAAATCAGACGCCAATTTGCCTCGCGAGGAATGGCTCGCCTGCGAGACAGGGGAAATAGGTGGCTGATTTTGGGGATGGACTAAGGTTGACCGCCACGGTCAGGGATGTTGGGCGGACCAAACAAAAAGAATGATGTCTGGATCGGGGTGAGCGGGCCAACGGCCCGTTGAGCTCCGGTGCAGTCTATTGGGAGATGTTGCCCGCGCGTTTAAGCGCGGGTTCTTCTGAAACCATACGAAACTTCCCAGGCCGCGCGCGATACAAGGCCAAAGCAATCCCTCAACCCGCTGACAAAATTACAAGATATCGCAGACAGTCCGCTGAGTATATGGTTCTTAAATGTAGACCCATCCCCTAGGTTGAACTAGACTTAAGCTATGACAAGCGAATCGAATAGTCTTTCACGATGGCAGCAGGATCGCCGTGCATTCATTGAGCACAGGGTCTTTTGGCGTGGACGTGTCGGCCTTGCGGATCTGATGGATGTTATGGGCCTCAGTCGGGCTCAAGCTTCGAAAGACCTCAATAGCTACATCAATGATCATCCCGAACACATCATCTACGATAAAACGGCCAAGACCTACGTTCTGGGCCCGAAGTTCGAAGAACACTACACTACGCTTGATCCGTCAGAGTATCTTGATGATCTCCTGTCGATCTCACGGGGCGGTTCAGTCCCCGCTGCAGACTGGATTGTCTACCAACCGGACATTCTGGCAACCACTGTGCCTGGGCGCGGACTAAGCGCACTAACACTTCGCAACGTCTTATTAGCCTGTGAACAGCGCAAAGAGCTGCAAATAAGTTATCAGTCGATGTCGTCCCCCGATCCAGAAGATAGCGTTATCATTCCTCATGCCCTCGCGCATGACGGATTTCGTTGGCATGCGAGAGCGCTTTGCTCAAAAGACCAAGTTTTCAAAGACTTTGTTCTCGGACGCATACTGAAGAGCGAATTGGGGGAAAAATCAGATGCCGACCCCGGTACCGATGAAGACTGGCACCAAACAATAACGCTCAAAATCGCACCGCACCCTGGCCTTCCTGAAAACCAACGCAGGATTGTTGAGCTCGACTATGCAATGAATGACGGGGCGGCAGAACTTTCAGTGCGAAAGTGCCTATTGTTCTACAATCTAAAGCGGCTAGGGCTTGATGTTGATCCTAGTATCCGCGCCCCACAGGATCAGCACATAGTTTTGATCAATGACGGAGAAGTCCGCGCTGCTCTAGAAAGGGGGCGGCGATGAGTGCTTTCGCGAGACAAGACTACAAGATGTCATTCAGCACCGGTGGGCTCTTCCTGAACGAAAGCCTAGAAGTCGCGCGCTTGCATGAAGACGGTGAAGCTTGGGAAGACACAATTCTCAGAGCCATGGAGGAAGGCACAACCAGCCTACCAAAAACAGCATCGAACCGTCGATCGTTGCGCGAAATTTCTAACCGCCTGCTTACTCTTACGAATGAGGAACGCGCTTACCTTGTGGAAGAGGCGGACCGCTCCGAACAGCAGGCGATGTTGTGGATCGCCACATGCCGCGCATATCGGTTCATTCGTGAATTTGCGGTGGAAGTGGTGAGAGAGCGATACCTATCTTACCAACTCGATCTACCGCTCGAAAGCTTTGACATTCTTTTTGAGGCAAAAGCTGAATGGGATGAAGGACTGGCCGGATTAAGTCGGTCGACCCGCCTGAAACTTCGTCAAATCATGTTTCGCATGATGCGTGAAGCAGGGATCATTTCAGAAGATGATCGCATTCAAACCGCGATTATTTCCACACGTTTGAAACACATGATTGAAGATCACAACCCCGGCGAGCTGGCCATTTTCCCAAGCGTACCGGTTGAGGGAGCTTAAATTGAAACGACAACTAAACCGGAAAGAGCGGGCCGAGCACCTCTACCGCGTGATCACCAGTGAACGCTTCCTTACCAAACAAGGCCTAGGGAATGAAGTGCCATTTTTCATCTATCCCTTTCCTGCCGAGGAAGGGCTCACCATGGTTGAGGATCGCGAAGATCTTGTGGCCCGAATTCAGCACTCTGGCACTCAAGTGTTGGACCTGAACCTTTACGATATCGCGCTCGACATACTTTCAGAGCGCGGGATCTTAGAGCAGGTTCTCGAAATTGAGGCCGACAGTAGCAAGGGTGAGATCAAGGAGCTTCTACAAGGCGTCTTGGACCCACAGGCCCACCTGATCCCGCGTATTGGACAGGCGATCCAAGCAATCCCGCATGACGTCATTTTCTTGTCAGGCGTCGGTGAGGTATACCCTTACATCCGCTCTCACAACGTGCTGAACAACCTACAAAGCACTGCGAAAGAAGCACCAACCGTTCTCTTCTTCCCAGGAAGCTACACCCATGCTTTGGCGACTGGCGCGTCATTGGATCTCTTTGGTCAGCTTCATGACGACAAGTATTACCGCGCCTTCAACATTCTGAATTACGAGGTCTAAGCCCATGGCCCAGCTGCTTAAAGACATTTTTGAGAAACCCGTTGATCGCGCCATTGACGGCGTCATCAAGGCCGACGACGAGGCAAGCCTCCGCATCGAGCTCGACGAGTACGTCATCACAGGGGAGATCGGCCAACGGCTGGAGCAGTTCCTCGAAGCCTACAACAACTATGACACTTCAAATGGCGTCTGGATCTCTGGCTTCTTTGGCTCTGGTAAGTCGCACTTGCTGAAGATGCTGGCTCTACTGCTTGAAAATCGTGAAGTCGACGGCAAAACCGCTCATGAGATCTTTGTCGAAAAGCTCAAAGGCGAGCCAATGCTGGCAGGCGCTCTCAGCAAGGCCGTTTCCATCCCGTCGAAATCGATCTTGTTCAATATCGACCAGAAGGCAGATGTGATCTCGAAAACGGAAGTAGATGCGCTTCTATCTGTCTTCCAAAAGGTCTTTGACGAAGCCTGCGGGTTCTATGGCAAACAGCCTCATATCGCGCAATTCGAACGCGACTTGCAGGGGCGTGGGCAATTCGAGGCATTCAAAGAAGCTTTTCGAAGCGCTGCCGGTAAAGACTGGGAACGCGGTCGAGAACAGGCGCTGCTCGAAGCCAAGAATATTGCGACAGCGTTTGCAGAAGCAACCGGTGGTGATCCTTCAGATGCAAAAGACATCCTGAGCCAATACCGGAAGGACACACGCGTCTCGATTGAGGACTTCGCTGGCACAGTCAAAGCTTGGATCGATGACCAGCCCAAGGGTTTCCGGCTCAACTTCTTCGTTGACGAAGTCGGCCAATATATTGCGGACAATGTAAAGCTCATGACCAACCTGCAAACCATCGCAGAGAGCCTTAACACCAAATGCAAAGGGCAGGCTTGGATCATAGTAACTGCGCAGCAAGACATGGCATCGGTTATCGGCGACATGACGCAACAGCAAGAGAATGACTTCTCCAAAATCCAGGCCCGCTTCGGCAACCGCATGCCGCTGAACTCGGCCGATGTCGCCGAAGTGATCCAGCGCCGCCTCCTCGCCAAGACGTCGGAAGGGCAAGTAACGCTTGGCAACCTTCATGACCGCGAAGAAAACAACCTCAAGACCCTGTTCGATTTTGCTGACGGCTCGATGAAGCTCAAAAACTACCGGGATCGCGACCACTTCATCTCAAGCTATCCTTTCCCCCCCTATCAATATGACCTCTTTCAAATGGCGATCACGTCTTTGTCGGAGCACAACGCATTTGAAGGCAAACACAGCTCGGTTGGCGAGCGGTCGATGTTGGGCGTTTTCCAAGAGGTCTCGAAGAAGCTGAAAGACAAAGAAGTCGGAGGGTTAGCCACTTTCGATCTCATGTTCGAAGGGATCCGCATGTCTGACGTCAGCGCTTTTGGGACAGATTTGAGGAGTTGAACAACGGAGGATTTCTGGTTCATCGTAACCTTCATGGAGTGAAGATGAACAAGAAATCCGGAAGCAGCAAAGCGTCTGCAGATAAATTGGTAAAGAACA
>NZ_JBSXNV010000015.1:0-21351 GCF_056857795.1 Aliiroseovarius sp. B-4 | reverse complement strand
TTCTGCAATGTACTTCTGAAATCGCGCCCGGAGCGCCGATGGCAAAGGTGCTGACATGATTCATCCTCCCAATAAGGATGAATCACATCTGAACCCTCATGGGAATCCTCAGCGACTCAAGTTCAAGCCGAAACGCTTTAGCCCCGACTTACTAAGCGCAAAACTGATCGAATTCTCCAATCAAAGCCTATAGATCTCGCCAAACTTAGCCTCAAGGTAGGCCAGCAACGGCTCGACCGAGACTGGCTTGCCGGTGGCCCCTTCGATCACCGCTTGCGGCGCGCAAAGCGCGCCGTGCCGTTGCACCTTGTCGCGCAACCAGTCGGTCGCATAGGTCGCGTTGCCCTGTGCCAGTTGCACATCCAGATCGGGTCGGTCGTGCTGCAACGCCTCGTGCAAACAGCCCGCATAGACATTGCCAAGGCTATAGGTCGGGAAATAGCCAAACAGCCCCACCGCCCAATGCACATCCTGCAACACACCGTTCGCGGCGCGATCGACCTCGTATCCGAAATCGGCCACGAACCGCGCGTTCCACGCCTTTTCCAGGTCCGCCACATCCAACTGGCCCGCGATCAGACGACGCTCCAGATCGAAGCGCAGCATGACATGCAGGTTATATTGCACCTCGTCTGATTCCGTGCGGATATAGCCCTTTTCCAGCCGGTTCACGGTGCCATAAAAGGCATCCGCATCGCTGGCAGGGGCATAGCCAAAGCGGCGATGCATTCGATCGAAAAGCCAGGCCGAAAAGGCGCGCGAGCGGCCAAGCTGGTTTTCGTATATCCGCGACTGGCTTTCATGCACCCCCATCGAGGCACCGCGCCCGATCGGCGTCAGCAAATAGGCGCGGTCAACATTCTGTTCGTAACAGGCGTGGCCGACTTCGTGGATGGTGGAATAGAAACAGTTGAACGGATCGGTATCGCTGGTGCGGGTCGTGATGCGCACATCAAGGCCAGAGCCGGAGCTGAAAGGATGCACCGCCTTGTCGATCCGCCCATGGGTCAGGTCATAGCCAAAGGTGCGCGCCAGCTTGGCGGACAGCTTCATCTGTTTCTTGGCCGGATAGGTTCCGATCACCTTCTCGGGCTGGTGGGCCGATCCAAGTGCCGCATCCCGCAGCTTGACCAATCTGGAACGCATGGCGTCAAACATCGTTTGAATGTCCTGACCTGACGCACCGGGTTCGTAATCATCCAGCAGCGCGTCGTAAAGATCGCCGCCATTGGCAAGGGCGGCGGCCTCTTCCCTCCGCAGTGCGACGATTTCTTCCAACACAGGGCAAAAAGCGGTGAAATCATCCTTGGCCCGCGCATCCGCCCATTTGCGTTGGGCGGCGGATGTGGCCCGCGCGATCGCCATCGACAAATCCACCGGCACCTTCAGCGCGCGGGTCTGCGCGCGTCTGATTTCACGAATTTGTGCGGCATCGGCCGGGGTCAGTTTACTGGCCTCTACGGCTTCAAGCCACTCGGAAATCCGCGGGTCAATGCGGCGCGCATGCAGCACGTTCTCGATCGCGGCCATTTCCTCGGCCCTCTGCGGTGCGGCCCCTTCGGGCATAACGGTTTCCTGATCCCAGCCAAGGCGACCGGCGATTTCGGCCAGCGCCTGCGTGTCGCGCTGAAACGCCATCAAATCATCAAAGGCAGTCATCTGTCACCTTCACTTGCGAATGGATTGCTCGGCGGGGTAGCCCGCCATAAAACGGGCGTTCAGGATCAAAACCCAGGTCAGGATTGCACCAACCTGATGCGTGATCGCCACATGCAGCGGAGAGGCTTGCAATACCGTGGTGATACCCAGCACCACCTGCCCCAACACCATCAGCGTGGCGAGGGTGAAGCCCGACCGCACCATCTGGTTGCCCGACCGGCGCGAGGCGCGCCAGACCACGATGGCAAAGATCGCCAGCAAGTAACCCGTGATCCGGTGCATGAATTGCACAAGACCTGCATTTTCAAAAAAGTTGCGCCAGACCGGACTCAGGCCAAGCGCGTCCGGTGGGAAAAATTGTCCCGCCATCCACGGCCAGTCGACAAAGCTGCGGCCTGCGTCGATCCCGGCGACCAGCGCGCCCAGAACGATTTGCAACAATGCCAGATGCATAAGGCCGGTGCCCATGCCGAACAATTTTGTCTCGCGTCCACGACGTGCCGCCATCAGGCTTGCCTCTTTCCGGCCCAGCATAAGCACATACCATGCGATCAGCCCCAGTATGACGAAGGCCAGACCAAGATGGATGGCCAAACGGTAGGACGCCACATCGACCCGGTCGCCTGACAGGCCCGAGGACACCATCCACCAGCCGATGGCACCCTGCAAACCGCCAAGCGCGCCCAGAAGCAGCAGACGACCGGTCCAGCCATTGGGGATCTTGCGCGCTGCCAGAAAACCGAAAAAGCCAACTGCCCAGACCAGACCGATGAAACGGCCCAACTGGCGATGGCCCCATTCCCACCAATAGATGGATTTGAAATCGACCAGATCCATGCCGCTGTTTTGCAGCTTGAATTCAGGGATTTGCTGATATTTCCCAAACTCTGCCGCCCAGTCGGCATCGTTCATAGGTGGCATTGCCCCGGTAAAGGGTGCCCATTCGGTGATCGAAAGACCCGAATCCGTCAGCCGCGTCAACCCACCGACGACCACCATGGCCGCAACCAATGCGAACAGTAGCATCAGCCAAAGTCGCACCGCCCCGCGCGCCGCTCCTCCGCCTGATCCCCGCTCGATCACACCCGCCTCCGGCGCGGCGCGCGACGTCGTGGTGTCGTCGCTGACTTCTTCAAAAATACTGCGGGGTTTGGACATTCGGCTCTCCCATAGGCTTTGGCGCGATACTCGTTTACTTGACGCCGATTGCCAAGGGGGCAACCGTCAAGAAAAACCGTGATTTTCCGCCAGTTTCAGGGGCAAATCCAGTCCTTTTGGTTGCCCCTGCCGTCAGGCCAATGATATAGTTCCCAGACCTAGATATAGTGTGAAATGCACCAAAACGGCGGACAACGTGACAGACACCCCAGAACCCCCTGAGCAGACAGGCGAATTGCCGCCTGAACGACCCCAATACGACGGCCCCCAGATCACAATCGAAGAGGAGATGAAGACCTCCTATCTCGATTATGCGATGAGCGTGATCGTCAGCAGGGCGATCCCTGATCTGCGCGACGGGCTGAAACCCGTGCACCGGCGTATTCTTTACGCCATGTACGAGACGGGCAACTCGCACGACAAACCCTATCGTAAATCGGCCCGCCCGGTGGGCGACACAATGGGAAAATACCACCCGCATGGTGACAGCGCGATTTATGACGCTTTGGTGCGCATGGCGCAGCCGTTTTCCATGTCGCTTCCTCTGCTGGATGGGCAGGGGAACTTCGGTTCGATGGACGGTGATAACGCCGCGGCCATGCGATACACAGAAGTGCGGATGGACAAACCCGCCGCCTCGCTGTTGGCCGATATCGAAAAAGACACGGTTAATTTTCAGGACAACTACGACGGCAAAGATCTTGAACCGACCGTCTTGCCAGCGCGTTTCCCGAACATGCTGGTCAATGGCGCCGGCGGCATCGCCGTGGGCATGGCAACAAACATTCCGCCTCACAATCTGGGCGAGGTTGTGGATGCGACGCTGGCCCTGATAGAAGACCCGGACCTCACGTCGGAAGGCTTGATGGACTATGTCCCCGGCCCCGATTTTCCGACAGGGGCTATCATGCTGGGCCGGTCCGGTGCGCGAAAAGCGTATCTGGAAGGGCGCGGCAGCGTCATCATGCGCGCCAAGACCCGGATCGAGGAAATCCGCAAGGACCGTTATGCCATCGTGCTGGATGAAATCCCCTATCAGGTGAACAAGGCCACGATGATCGAAAAGATCGCCGAACTTGTGCGTGACAAGCGGATCGAAGGCATTTCGGCTGTCCAAGACGAAAGCGACCGGATCGGTGTGCGCGTGGTGGTCGAGTTGAAACGCGACGCGACCCCCGAGGTCGTGTTGAACCAACTGTTCCGTTATACCCCCATGCAAACCTCGTTCGGTTGCAATATGCTGGCCCTGAACGGGGGCCGTCCCGAGCAACTGACGCTTCGCGATTTTTTGAAATATTTCATTAGTTTCCGAGAGGAAGTTGTCACGCGCAGGACGGCATTTGAACTGCGCAAAGCGCGGGAGCGCAGCCATGTTTTGTGTGGTCTGGCCGTGGCCGTCACCAATGTTGACGAAGTGGTCGCCACCATCCGTGCCTCGCATGACCCGGCCGACGCCCGTGCCAAATTGATGGAACGTCGCTGGCCTGCGCGTGACATCGCGGAATATATTCAGCTGATCGACGATCCGACCCACAAGATGAACGAGGATGGGACCTATAACCTGTCCGAAACGCAGGCCCGTGCAATTCTTGAGTTGCGCTTGCAACGCCTGACCGCCATGGGCGTGAAAGAGGTCACGGACGAACTTCAAGACCTTGCTGCAAAGACAAGAGATTACTTGGATATTCTTCGGTCTCGTGAACGTATCATGGCGATCATCTCGGACGAGCTTACCGAGGTGAAAGAGGCTTACGCCGTGCCGCGCCGCACCGAGATTGTCGACTGGTCCGGCGACATGGACGACGAAGACCTGATCGAGCGCGAAGACATGGTTGTGACCATTACCGCAAGCGGATGGGCCAAGCGCACGCCGCTGGCCGACTTCCGTGCGCAGAAACGCGGCGGCAAAGGCTTGTCGGGGATGCAGACCAAGGACGAAGATGCGATTACCACGCTCTTTGTCGCCAACACCCATACACAGCTTCTGTTCTTCACCGATGACGGGATGGCCTATAAGCTCAAGACGTGGCGCCTGCCCCAAGGCGGACGGACCGCGAAGGGCAAGCCTCTCGTCAATATTCTGCCGATCCCGACCGGGGTCTCAATCGCCGCGATCCTGCCGGTCGACCGTGATGAAAAAGACTGGGACGACCTGCAAATCGTCTTTGCGACCTCCAAAGGCTCGGTGCGCCGCAACCGCCTCTCGGATTTCACCAACGTCATGCGCAACGGCAAGATTGCGATGAAGTTCGAAGGCGAAGACGAAGGCACCCGCCTGATCAACGCCCGCATTTGCGACGAGAATGACGACGTGATGCTGGTCACTTCCGGTGGGCGGGCGATCCGGTTTCCTGTCACTGACGTGCGGGTGTTCAATTCGCGCTCCTCAACCGGTGTGCGCGGGATCAAGCTGGTAAACGAAGGGGATGAGGTCGTATCAGCCTCGGTTATTCGCCACTTCGAAGCCACGCCGGACGAACGCGCAGGCTTCATCAAGCGGTTCCGGTCTGAACTTGGCAATGACAGTTCGGACGAAGATACGAGTGAAGACAACGCAGGCGATCTGTCCGAAGACCGCTATCGGCAAATGCTGGCGGCCAATGATTTGCTTGTGACAATCAACAAACGCGGCATTGGCAACCTGACCACCAGTCATGATTACCGCGTCAGCGGCCGTGGAGGCCAAGGTGTGGCGGCGATGAAGGGCGGTGAAATCGTCGCCTGCTTCCCGATCGAGATGGACGACCAGATCATGTTGGCCACATCTAAAGGGCAATCCATCCGCTGTCCGGTCAACGGCATCAGCTTCCGCTCGCGCAGCGCAGGCGGCGTCAAGGTGTTCAACACCGGTAAAGGGGAAGAGGTCGTCTCGGTCGCGCGGATCATCGAACAATCCGAGGATGAAGACGCCACAGACGGTGAAAGCTAATCCGCTGGCTCCACTTCCACCCCTTTTCTGCATCAACGGTGCTGAAAAGGGGCTCTTCCCTTTTGCCCGACGATCTCCTATCTGCACCCCATGACTGACAAGACTTTACACATCGTGGGCGGCGGCATGGCCGGGTCTGAAGCCGCATGGCAAGCCGCACATATGGGTGTGGACGTGATCCTGCACGAGATGCGACCAAAGGTCGAAACCTTCGCCCACCAGACCGGAAATTTCGCCGAAATGGTGTGCTCCAACTCGTTTCGGTCTGATGATGATGAGCAGAATGCAGTGGGACTTTTGCATTGGGAAATGCGCCGGGCGGATGGGCTGATCATGTCCGGCGCCGACCAGAACCGCCTGCCCGCGGGTGGTGCCCTTGCTGTGGATCGCGACGCCTTTGCGCAATATGTGACGGAAAAGCTGCGCGCACTGCCAAACATCCGCGTTGAATATGGCGAGATCGGCACGTTGCCCTCAGACGGGCACTGGATCTTCGCCACCGGTCCACTGACATCCCCCGCGCTCGGCGACGCCATTGCGCGCGAAACCGGCACGGACCGGCTGGCCTTTTTCGATGCCATCGCCCCCATTGTCTATGCCGACAGCATCGACATGGACGTGGTCTGGGCGCAGTCACGCTATGACAAGGGCGACACGGTCGAGGAGCAGAAGGCTTACCTCAACTGCCCGATGACCAAGGACCAATACGAAGCCTTCATCGACGCGCTACTGGCCGCCGACAAGACCGAGTTTCACGACGGCGAAACCGCCACATATTTCGACGGCTGCCTGCCGATCGAGGTGATGGCCGAACGTGGTCGCGAAACTTTACGGTTCGGGCCAATGAAACCCGTGGGGCTGACCAATGCCCATAAGCCTGACGACAAACCTTATGCGGTGGTTCAACTTCGTCGGGATAACGCGCTGGGAACGCTGTATAATATTGTCGGCTTCCAAACCAAGATGAAATACGGCGCCCAGGCCCAGGTGTTCAAGATGATCCCCGGTCTGGAGAATGCGTCTTTCGCACGGCTGGGCGGCATCCACCGCAACACGTTCATGAACTCACCCACGCTGCTCGACTGCCAGATGCGCCTGAAGTCCCGCCCGAACCTCAGGTTTGCGGGGCAAGTGACAGGGGTTGAAGGCTATGTGGAAAGCGCCGCCATGGGTTTGCTGGCCGGGCGCTTGGCCGCCGCCGAAATCCTCGGGCAGAGCCTGCCCGACGTGCCGCAAGATACTGCCATGGGCGCGCTGATTCACCACATCACTGGCGGGGCGGACGCCAAGACCTTCCAACCCATGAACGTCAACTTCGGCCTGTTCCGCCCGGTTGACGGGCTGAAAGGCGGGCGTCGTGGGCGCAAGGACCGTTACAAGGCCTATACCGACCGTGCCAAGGACGCGTGGGCCATTTGGCTTGAACATTTCGCCTGAAGGACCGGGCGCATATGACTGATTTCATCACCCGTTTCGCCCCCAGCCCCACCGGCCCGCTGCATCTGGGCCATGCCTATTCCGCTATGCTGTGCCACGACATGGCGCGGACCGCTCAAGGCCGGTTCCTCTTGCGGATGGAGGACACGGATCTCCAGCGCAGCAAACCCGAATGGGACGCCCTGATCCGTGAAGACCTGACCTGGCTGGGCCTTCACTGGGACGCGCCCGTGCTGCGCCAATCCGAACAGATCTCCTCCTATGACTTGTACCTCGACCAACTGGCAGAGCACGACCTTCTCTACCCCTGCTCGTGCAGTCGCGCCGACATCCGGGCCGCCTTGTCCGCTCCGCAAGAAGGTCACCCGCACGAGGTCTATCCGGGCACTTGCAAAGCCCGCCCGATATCCGACCGCAACCAGGGTGACGCGCTGCGCCTGCACCTTGATCGCGCGCTTGTCATGCTGGCCGATGACCTACCATCGTTTCAGGAAACCGGAGGCACCCATAAGGGCACACACCAGATCGACCCCGATCAGGCCCAGGAACAGATCGGCGATGTGGTCCTGACACGCAAAGGCGAACGCATGATCGCCTATTTCCTTGCTTCGGCCATCGACGACGCCACACAAGGCATCACCCATGTCATCCGCGGCGAAGACCTGTTCGACTTCACCGCCATACAGGTGATCCTGCTCACCCTCCTGAATCTGTCCGTGCCGACCTATCACCACCATCGGCTGATCAGGGACGAAAACGGAAAACGCCTGGCCAAACGGGATGACGCCCGGGCCATTTCAACCTATCGGAACGACGGACGAACCCCGTCCGACATCCGGCGCATGGTTGGTCTCTGATACCTTCCCGGTTTCTTCTGGCTCAAAATATCCTGCGGGGGTCCGGGGGTGCAAAACCCCCGGCGCGCCGCTCACGCCATCGGCGCCATGATCTCGACTTCATCCCCACCCCGCACAGCGGTATAAAAACAACTGCGCCGGTGGGTATGGCACGCCGGGCCGGATTGCCGGACGGTCAGCAACAGACAATCGCGGTCGCAATCTACCCTAAAATCGACCATCTCCTGCACATGGCCAGACGTCTCGCCCTTCACCCAAAACGCCTGTCGCGAACGCGACCAATACGTGACACGCCCGGTTTCCAAGGTCCGTCTTATGGCTTCGGCATTCATCCAGGCCATCATCAAGACGTCGCCCGTTTCGACATCCTGCGCGATGGCAGGAATCAGCCCCTTGTCGTCGTATGTCAAACTGCCTGTATCGAAATTCATCGCCCGTCCTTTCCAATTGCCTGTCAGCATCCTATGTAGACCGAGATAACGCGACGGAAAAGGCAGGACAGATGAGCGACAACGACCTGATCAAGCTCTATTCAAAACAAATCCTCGCCCTGGCCGCGGCAATCCCCCATCTCGGTAGTCTTGAAGCGGCTCAGGGTGAAGCCAAGGCGCGGTCCCCCCTCTGTGGGTCGACCGTAACCGTTGGCGTGAACCTTGAAGATGGCAAGGTCGTTGAGTTTGCGCAAAACGTGAAAGCCTGCGCACTGGGTCAAGCCTCGGCCGCCATTCTCGGCAAGGCTGTGATCGGATTGGACCGCGACACGTTGCAACACGGTCGCGACGCACTGCATGCAATGCTGACCCAAAACGGTCCGATCCCTGCCGCACCGTTTGATGGCTATGAGGTTCTGCAACCCGCCCGTGATTTCAAAAACCGCCACGCCTCGATCCTGCTGCCTTTCGAAGCCACGCTCGGCGCGATTGACGCCACATAAAAAAACCGCCGCGCTCCTGGCAGGGAGGCGGCGGCAGTTGCGGCTCGGGATAATCAGTTCCGGTGCAGGAATGAGGCAGAAACACCGAAACGCGGGACAGGCGACGGGCAGTGAACCGTCTGGACGCATCGACATTGGGACATGATGCTATGTCCGGACCCTGAGCTGGCAGAAACTGGATGTGGGGTCAGATCACCCCCGGCAGATGCAGCGCACCAAACAACACAACAAGCAGGCACATGCCCCCGATCGCATCCTGCCAGATGGTGGCGGACGAACGGGCCAATGCGGTTTTCACATCATTCAACATGGGTCAACTCCTGCTCTCTGTTCTGGTGGCATCTTGGGGCTGCCATCCGCTTTGTTGCCCTTTTGTTCGCATATTCTTAACCCATCTGTAAAGAACTTTTTAAGAACATTTGTGAACTTTTGAGAACAAATATGTTAACCCACTGAAATCAAACGGATCGCTTCGTCCTGCCGCATCAGCCACAAAAGCACGCGCGCCGCATGCCCCCTCGGCGTGGTCAGGTCCGGGTCCTGTTGCAACAGCAGGCGCGCGTCTTTCTGCGCAACAGCCATCAGCCCGGCCTGATGTTCCAGATCGCCCACCCAGAACCGTGGCAGACCAGATTGCGCCGTGCCAAGCACGTCCCCCGCACCACGCATTTCCAGATCGGCCTCGGAAATCACGAACCCGTCTTCGGTGTCACGCATCACCGCGAGTCGTTTCTCGCCCCCTTCCGTCAGGGGCGGCTGATACATCAACAAGCAGGTCGAGGCCGCCTGCCCTCGCCCCACGCGCCCGCGCAACTGGTGCAGTTGTGCCAGCCCGAAATGTTCGGCCCGTTCGATCACCATGATCGACGCATTGGGCACATCCACCCCCACCTCGATCACCGTGGTCGCGACCAGAAGTTTGGTCTTGCCCGCGACGAAATCCGCCATGGCAGCGTCTTTTTCAGCAGCAGGCATCTGACCATGCACCATTCCGACAGCGTCTTCGCCCAGGGCGGCGCGCAAATGTTTGAACCGTTCTTCGGCAGCGGTCAGATCCATCACCTCGCTTTCCTCGACCAACGGGCAGACCCAATAAGCCTGCGCCCCGTCCGTCATCACGCGGCGCAGCCGCTCGACCACCTCGTCGATCCGGCCAGATGACACCAGAACCGTCTTGATCGGTTTGCGCCCCGGTGGCTTCTCGTCCAGAACCGAGACATCCATGTCCCCATATTGCGCCAGCGCGAGGCTGCGCGGGATCGGCGTGGCGGTCATCACCAGCACGTCAGCGGCCTGCCCCTTGGCCCCCAGTTCCATCCGTTGCGAGACGCCGAACCGGTGCTGTTCATCCACGATGGCCAGGCGAAGGTCATGAAATTCCACGTCTTTCTGGAACACCGCGTGGGTGCCGACCAGAATGTGAATATCACCCTTGGCCAAAGCCTCAAGCTTGGCACGCCGCTCGCCCCCCTTGTCGCGCCCGGTCAGAATCTCGACCACGACACCTGCGGCGTCTGCCAGAGGCCGCAACCCTTCCAAATGCTGTCGAGCCAGAATCTCGGTGGGGGCCATCATAACGCCCTGCCCGCCCGCCTCGACCGCGACCAGCAGTGACAACAGCGCGACCAGCGTCTTGCCCGAGCCCACATCGCCCTGCAACAACCGGTTCATCCGCAGGCCCGAGGCCAGATCGGCGCTGATCTCTTCCACCGCGCGGGTCTGGGCGCTGGTCGGCACATAGGGCAAGGCGGCCAGCACCTTGGCCTGCAAATCGCCTGTGCCAACGCTGACCCGCCCTTTGCTGCGCCGCACCTTGGCGCGGGCCAGGGCCAATGTCAGTTGGTGGGCGAAAAACTCGTCATAGGCCAGCCGCCTGCGCGCGGGCGATTGCGGTGACAGATCGTCTGCGCCCTCGGGCGCATGGGCCGCCCTGAGCGCCATGTGCCAATCAGGCCAGCGCTCACGCGTTTTCAGTTCAGGATCGATCCATTCCTTCAGAACCGGCAGTCGCGTCAAAACCTCGCCCACCCCTTTGGCGATCACCCGTCCGGTAACGCCGGCTGTCAGGCGATAGACCGGTTCGAAATCGGGAATGCTGGCGGCGTCTTTCGGCGACACGATGTAATCTGGATGGACGATTTGCAGCTTGCCATCGAAACTTTCGACCTTGCCGGAAATCACGCGCTTTTCGCCTTCGGGCAATTGTTTACCCAGCCATACGCCATTGGCGTGGAAAAACACCAGCTCGAACGCGGTCAGTGCGTCGCGCACCTCGACCCTGTAAGGCGCGGTTTTTGTCCGCCCCGGTCTATGCTGCACCACGTCGATTTCGACCGTCGCCATGTCACCCGGCTGCACCTCGGTGATCGAGGCGCGGAACATGCGGTCAACACCTGCGTGCGGCAGCCAGAACAGAAGATCGCGCGGACGTTCAATGCCCAATGCTTCCAATGCTTTGGAGGTCTTTTCTCCAATCCCGCCAAGGGTTTCAAGTTCGGCGAACAGCGGGAACAGGATTTCGGGCCGGGTTGCCATGGCTCACGCGTCCCCGATCAGGGCCAGCCAGCCGTCTTCGTCGATGGTTTCCACCCCCAGATCGGCGGCTTTGCTGGCTTTTGAGCCAGCCCCTGGTCCTGCCACCAGCAGGTCAGTCTTGGCCGAGACCGAGCCAGAGACCTTCGCCCCCAATGCCTCGGCCCGTGCTTTGGCTTCGGCGCGGGTCATCTTTTCCAGCGCACCGGTGAACACCACGACCTTGCCCGCCACGGGGCTGCCATCGGTTCTTGGGGCGGCGACTGGCTGCACGTCCAGTTCCGCCACCAAGCGGTCGATCGAGGCGCGCTCGGCTTCTTGCGAAAACGCCGCGACCAATGACCCCGCCATGACTGCACCAACCCCGTCGATGGACATCAGGTCATCCCATTCTGGAGTGTCCGGCTGGGCAGCAGCAACGGCGGCTTCGAATGCCTCCCATGTGCCATAATGGCGGGCCAGAAGATTGGCAGCACTTTCCCCTACATGTCGGATTCCAAGCGCGAAAATCACCTTGTTCAAGGGGATTGCACGGCGTTCTTCAATCGCCGAAAACAGGTTCTCGGCGCTTTTCTCGCCCCATCCGTCGCGATTTTTCAGCCGCGCAAGGTTGTTTTTATCACGCGCGGCCAGCGTGAAAATATCGGCGGGTTCACGGATGGGCAGCGTGTCGTCGTGATAGAACATCTCGACCTGCTTGGCCCCCAGACCGTCGATGTCGAACGCACCGCGGCTGACGAAATGTTTCAGTTTCTCAACGGCTTGCGCGGGACAAATGATGCCACCCGTGCAGCGGCGCACGGCGTCGCCCTCGTCCCGGATGGCGTCTGATCCGCATTCCGGGCAGATTTTCGGAAAGGTATATGGCGCCGCGTCATCCGGTCGTTTGGCCAGATCTACATCCGAGATCTTGGGGATCACGTCACCGGCCCGATAGACCTCGACCCAATCGCCGATGCGGATGTCCTTGCCGTCCCGAATGACCTCGCCCTTGTTGTCGCGACCTGCGATGTAATCCTCGTTATGCAGCGTGGCATTCGACACAACCACGCCACCGACCGTGACAGGGGTCAGGCGAGCGACAGGGCTGAGCGCGCCAGTGCGGCCGACCTGGATATCAATGGCTTCCAGACGGGTCCAGGCGCGTTCGGCAGGAAACTTGTGCGCGATCGCCCATCGCGGCGTTGTGGATCGAAACCCCAAGCGTGCTTGCAGGCCAAGATCATCCACCTTGTAGACGACCCCGTCAATGTCATAGCCCAGCGTCGCCCGCTGGGTTTCAATCGCGCGATAATGGGCCAGCATCGCGTCAAGATCGGTGAACTGCTGTGTCAGAGGATTGGTCTGAAAGCCCAGTTCAGCCAGACGCTTCACAGCGCCCATCTGGGTGTCAGAAAGCGGTGCGCTGAGTGCGCCCCACGCATAAGCAAAGAAACGAAGTGGACGATCTGCGGTGATCTTTACGTCCAGTTGGCGCAGCGATCCCGCGGCGGCGTTACGTGGGTTGGCGAAGGTCTTTCCACCCCGTTCGGCCTGCCGCGCGTTCAGGGATGCGAAATCGTCATGGGACATATAGACCTCGCCCCGCACCTCAAGCACGTCGGGCGCGCCGTCCAGCAGTTCGGGGATGTCCGAAACGGTGCGGGCATTTGCGGTCACGTTTTCGCCCACCGCGCCATCGCCACGCGTGGCCGCATAGACCAGCTTACCCTGTTCATAGCGGATCGACAGCGACAACCCGTCGATCTTCGGCTCGGCAGTATAGGCAAGTGGCGCATCTTTCGCCAACCCCAGGAACGACCGGATGCGGGCGTCGAACTCGGTCACGTCATCGTCTGAAAACGCGTTGCCCAGCGACAGCATCCGCACCTCGTGAGTGATTTTGCCGAACCCGTCCGAGGGGGTTGCGCCCACCTGATCACTGGGGCTGTCCGAGCGTTTCAGATGGGGAAACCGTTCCTCGATCGCTGCATTTCGCCGCTTGGCCGCGTCATATTCGGCATCCGAGATCGTTGGCGCATCTTCGGTGTGATAAGAGACGTTGGCCGAAGCCAGCAATTCACCCAATCGCATCAACTCGGCGCGGGCTGCCTCTTCGGTCAGGTCATCAACGTCTATATCGGCTGTCACGCGCATGGCTCCCCATACCTGTTTTCAATTTGATAGGCTCCACCTTGCGCCCCGTCCAGCCCCGATGCGGGGCGTCTGGTTCATGAAAATACCCCAGCCCCTTGAAATACGCGTGAATCATCGGGTTGACCGCTTGTCTGCTATTGCCGACGTCATTCACAGTGAATAAGTTTCGCTGGGCAACACCGGGGAACGGGTTTTCATGACCGAACACGACGAACACACGAAGCGCAAGCGGCGCCCGTTTGCAGGGCTGCGCAACAACTTCCTTGCGGGGCTTGTTGTGGTCGTGCCGATTGCCGTGACCATGTGGATGATCTGGACCTTTGTGGGATGGATCGACAGTTGGGTTCTGCCCTTCGTGCCGGCCCGCTATCACCCCGACAGCCTGATCGACACGTTCTTCGGCGACAGTGCTTGGTTCAAGATGCTTTTTGGCGAGGATGTGCGCATAAATGTGCGCGGGCTGGGCGTCGTTGTGTTTCTTATGTTCACCGTGTTTGTCGGTTGGATCGCCAAGGGGCTGATCGGGCGGTCGTTTCTGGCCTGGGGCGAAAGCCTTGTCGACCGGATGCCGGTTGTGCGCTCGCTTTACAACGGCATCAAACAGATTGCCGAAACCGTCTTCAGCCAATCGACCGAAACCAAGTTCGACAAGGCGTGCCTGGTTGAATACCCCCGCAAGGGGATCTGGGCGATTGCATTCATATCGACCAAGGCCAAAGGCGAGATTGACGCGCGCATCCCGGTGGACGAAGACATTATCTCGGTGTTTCTGCCGACCACGCCGAACCCGACATCGGGCTTTCTGCTGTTCGTGCCGCGGCATTCCGTAATCTCTTTGGACATGACGGTCGAAGATGCAGCCAAGTTGGTCATCTCTGCCGGTTTGGTCTATCCGAACTCGAAGAACCCGACGCAACCGGTTGATGTTAAACCGAAATGAGTTACTTTATCGCGCCTGCGATTACAGGCTTCGCGACTGGTTTTTCCCTTATCCTTGCCATCGGCGCGCAGAACGCATTCGTATTGCGCCAAGGTCTTTTGCGTCAGCATGTATTCTGGCTGTGCCTGTTCTGTGCAGCTTCCGATGCAGTGTTGATTGCCGCAGGTGTGCTTGGCTTCGGCGCACTGGTCGAGGCTTGGCCCGGCTTGCCCCTCATCATGGCATTGGCGGGCGCTGGTTTTCTGATCGTCTATGGTGCGATGCGGTTCTTGGCCGCCCTTAAAGGCACTTATGCGATGGAGATTGCGGGAAAATCCCGATCCCTGAGCACGGTGATTGCCATTGCCGCCGCCTTCACCTGGGCCAATCCGCATGTCTATCTGGACACGCTGGGCCTGATCGGTGCGATTTCGACCTCGTTTTCCGATTGGGCGCAGCGGATAGCGTTTGGTGCAGGTGCCATGACGGCCAGCTTCGTCTTTTTCTTTTCCCTCGGATATGGTGCCCGGCTGCTGGCACCGATCATGCAAAAATCCGGCGCATGGCGCGTGTTGGACGTGGTGATCGGGCTGACCATGTGGGCCATCGCAGTTGGATTGATCACGGGCGTGGTATCGGGCTCAATTGGCTAAAGCATTTCGCGAAACGCTTTAGCCGAACATCTGTTCCAGATCGACCGTACCACGCGTGTTCAGATCATCTCGATGAGTTGCCAGGAACACATCAGCCGCCGTTCGACCGGCATCTTTCAAGCGCAGCAACGTGACCGATGACGGCACCAGTTTGGTGGCGGTGCTAAGGTCGCGCATCAGTTCGTCATCCGAGATCATATGCACCAGCACATCGCGCATCTGGCCCGACGACAACTGGCCCGCAGAAATCAATCGCTTGACGAAGTTGATGGCCCGAAGTTCGCGCAAAAGCGACGAATTGAAGCTGATTTCATTGATCCGGTTTTGAATATCGGCCCCGTTTCGGGGTATGTCATGCCGAAACAACGGATTGATGTTCACCACCACAATGTCGGCGGGCAGCGTCGGATCGAACAGCGGAAACAGGGCAGGATTACCGGTATAGCCACCATCCCAGAATGCTTCCTCCGTCCCGGTTTTCGGGTCGATCATCTCGATCGCCTTGAACACAGTGGGCAGACAGGCCGAGGCCAGGATGGCATCGGTGCTCATCTCGTGCCCACCGAAAACGCGTATCTTGCCGGTTCGGACATTGGTGGCAGAGACATGAAGGCGGGGACCTATATCGGCGCAAACCTTGTCATAATCAAACGTCTCGACGATGGCGCGCAACGGGTTCCGATAAAACGGGCCATAGGCATAGGGGCTGACCACGCGGCTGGCCATATCGGCCCAGATAAACATAGGCGAGGCCTGGAAAGCCTGGCTGATCAACTCGTTCTGGGGGACGAACTGCGCAAACCAGGACGTCATGCGCAGGTCATGCACCCCCGCCACCTTGTGCCACAGCGCATCCAGATTGGCGCGAGCCGCATCGCGATCCTGCCCTTTGCCATCAGCGACCAATCCGGCCTTCAGTGCCGCCCCGTTCAGCGCCCCGGCGGATGTGCCCGAGATCCCCGCGATCTCGATCCCTTCATCCTCTAACAGACGATCCAGAACGCCCCAGGTAAAGGCACCATGGGCCCCTCCGCCCTGTAGGGCCAGATTGATACGCTTTGGGTGTGCCATTCCGGGTTACAACGCCGTCCAGCCGCCATCGACCGAGATTGTGGTGCCGGTGATCTGGGCCGCAGCATCAGAACACAGGAAGACCGCAGTGCCGCCCATCTGTTCAACCGTTGCGAACTCTTTCGACGGTTGGCGGGCCAGCATGACATCGCGCACCACCTCGTCCCGGCCCATATTGTGGGTCTTCATCTGGTCGGGGATCTGTGCTTCGACCAACGGCGTTAACACGTAACCTGGGCAGATCGCATTGCTGGTGATCGGGTCTTCGGCGGTTTCCAGTCCGACAGTCTTGGTCAGGCCGACAATTCCGTGCTTGGCCGCGATATAGGCGGATTTATAGGGCGATGCGGTCAGACCGTGGGCCGAAGCGATGTTGATCACCCGCCCCCACCCGGCCTTGCGCATCATCGGCAAGGCCGCCGCGATGGTGTGAAACGCTGAATTCAGGTTGATCGCGATGATGGCATCCCATTTCTCGGTCGGAAACTCTTCAACAGGGGCCACGTGTTGAATGCCCGCATTGTTGATCAGGATGTCGCAACGCCCGGCTTTCTCGATCAGGCCGCGGCATTGATCGGCTTTCGACATATCCGCCTGAATATAGCGCGCGGTGACGCCAAATTCCTTGGCAAGACCCTCTGCCAGTTCGTGATCTTCGTCATTGTCGGTGAACGAGTTCAGAACCACATCCGCACCTGCCCGCGCCATCTCGCGTGCAATCCCCAGCCCGATACCCGAATTTGATCCGGTGATGACGGCGGTTTTGCCGTCCAGCGATGTTGTGATGGCCATGGTGATCCCTTCTCAGAAAACTGTTGTTGCAATGCAGCATAACCCAATGACTTTTGCGCGCCAGTGGTTTCCGGCCCGCCCGCAAGTGTCACCCGAAGGTTGGTTTTGTGACAGTGACAAACACCCCGATTCTCTTGCAGTGGTCAGAGGCAGGACCAACCGGTTTTCAGCCATAAAAAAAACGCCCGCACGAAGCGGGCGTTAAGTTATTGAGGCAGGTTTCATACAGGCAAGAAACCTATCGAGCAGTGACACCTTTATAAGCGGTTGAGCGCCGCGTTCCAAGCTAAAAGTTTGAAAAGAATATTTTCCGCCTCTAGTGTTTCCCCAAATCAAATCAGGGACGTGAAGGAAAATGACGCGGATGAGAGCAGCACCCACAAAGATGTTTCGCAGGCTGATCGGGGCGATAACGCTCTCGATCGTTGCCGCACAAACCGGGTATGCCGAACCCAAACATGGCATAGCTATGTATGGCGACCCCATCCTGCCACCGGATTTTGTGTCCCTGCCCCATGTGAACGCCGACGCACCCAAAGGTGGCAAGATCGTTTTTGCCGAAGCAGGAAGCTATGATTCGCTGCATCCCGTGATCCGAAAAGGCAGCGCGCCATGGCAGTTGCGTTTCATGCTGTTCGAAAGCCTGATGGGCCGCAGTTACGACGAGCCGTTCACACTTTATGGCCTGTTGGCCGAATCGGTTGAAACCAATGATGACCGCACATGGGTCGAATACACCCTGCGCGAAGGCACCAAATTTTCGGACGGTAGCCCTTTGACCATCGAGGATGTGATGTGGTCCTACGAGGTGCTCGGCACCAAAGGTCATCCCCGTTATCAGGGTGCATGGGACAAGGTCGAAACGATGGAACAGACCGGCCCTCGCTCGGTAAAGTTCACATTCAACACCGAAGACCGCGAGCTGCCGCTTATTCTTGGTATGCGGCCGATCCTGAAAAAAACACAGTGGGAGGGGAAAGATTTCGAAGCCTCGGGCATTGATGTGATCCCCATTGGATCTTCTCCCTATGTGATTGGTGATTTTGAACCCGGTCGCTATCTGATCCTGAAACGCAACCCTGACTATTGGGGCAAGGATGTGCCATTCATGCAGGGACAAGCCAATCTGGACGAAATCCGGTTCGATTACTATGGCGACGGCGATGTGACCTTCGAGGCCTTCAAAGCAGGAGAAGCAACCACTTACCGCGAAACCAATCTGCAAAAATGGGCCACACAGTTCGATTTCCCGGCGGTGCAGTCGGGTGATATCGTTCTGTCGGACATTCCCCACCAGCGCCCCACCGGCATCATGGGCTATGTGATGAACACCCGCCGTCCGGCCTTCTCGGACATTCGTGTGCGGGACGCGATGATCCATGCGTTCAATTTCGAGTTCATCAACCAAAGTATCAACGCCGGCGCCAAGAAACGCATCCAATCCTATTTCCATAATTCGATTCTGGGCATGGAACCCGGCAAACCCGCCGAAGGCCTCGTCCGCGACATGCTGATGGCGTATGACGATCTGCCGGACGGCGCGTTGGAAGGATACACCCTGCCGGTCTCTGACGGATCTGCCCGAAACCGCGATGGGTTGCGCCGCGCAATGGATCTGATGGCGGAGGCCGGTTGGACCGTTCAGGACGGTGTGATGAAGAACGCCGAGGGTCAGCCCTTTACCTTCGAAATCCTGCTGAACACCGGATCGTCCGAGAACCGGCAGGAGATCGACATTTTCGCAAGCGCGTTGGAGCGTTTGGGGATCGCGCCCACCATCACTTCGGTTGACAGCGCGCAATATACGGAACGCACCAACGTGTTCGACTTTGACATGGCCTATTATTGGCGCGGATTGTCGCTGAGCCCAGGCAACGAGCAGAAGCTCTATTGGGGATCGGAAAGTGCTGATAAAGAAGGCACACGCAATTGGATGGGCGTCAAAAGTGCCGCGATCGACGGTCTGATCGACAAGATGCTGAACGCAGCCGGTCAGGACGAGTTTCGTGCCGCCACCAAGGCGCTGGACCGGGTGCTGACCGCCGGTCGCTATGTCATCCCGCTGGGCTATACTGACCTGTCACATATCGCCCATGTGAAAGAGCTGAAATACCCCGAACGTGTGCCGATGTATGGCGATTATCTGGGCTTCCAGCCCGAGATCTGGTGGTACGAGGAATAGGGTTGTTTCCGCCCGGCCCCTGCGTTAGGGCACTTTTGCGTTTCGTGGTTAGACCACGCGTAACACGGGGAATGGGGTCGCCGGATGGGACTTTTTGAACGTTACCTGTCGCTTTGGGTGGCGCTTTGTATTCTGGCGGGCGTTGTGTTGGGCAATACTGCGCCCGACCTGTTTTCACTGATCGCCGGGGTCGAGTTTGCAAACGTCAACTTGATGGTCGCCATCCTGATCTGGATCATGATCTATCCGATGATGGTGCAGGTCGATTTCGCCTCGATCCGCGATATCGGACGACGACCCAAGGGGTTGGTTCTGACTGTGGTGATCAACTGGCTGATCAAGCCGTTCACCATGGCCGCGCTCGGCTGGTTGTTTTTCCGGGTGATCTTCGCTGGCTGGGTCGATCCGCAAACCGCCAGTGAATATATCGCGGGGATGATCCTTCTGGGCGTCGCCCCCTGCACCGCCATGGTGTTCGTCTGGAGCCAGCTGACCAAGGGTGACGCCGCCTATACGCTGGTGCAGGTCAGCGTGAATGACGTGATCATGATCTTCGCCTTTGCCCCGATTGCCGCGTTTCTTCTCGGGATCAGCGACGTGACCGTGCCGTGGCAAACGCTGCTTCTGTCCGTCGTGCTGTATGTCGTGTTGCCGCTGGCCGCAGGGGTCTGGACGCGCCACCGACTGATGCAGTCCGGCAAGGCTCAACTGGACGCCTTCCTTGCCCGCCTGAAACCGTGGTCAGTAATCGGGCTACTGGCCACCGTCGTTCTTCTGTTCGGCTTTCAGGCGCAAACCATCCTGGCCAAACCGCTGGCCATCGTGCTGATTGCCATCCCGCTGCTGATCCAGACCTATGGCATCTTCGCCATCGCCTATGCCGCTGCCCGCGCGATGAACCTGCCCCACAACATCGCCGCGCCGGCCTGCATGATCGGCACGTCAAACTTCTTTGAACTGGCCGTCGCGGTCGCCATTTCTCTCTTCGGCCTGAACTCGGGCGCGGCGCTGGCAACCGTCGTCGGCGTGCTGGTCGAGGTGCCGGTCATGCTGTCGCTTGTGACCTTCGCAAACAAGACGCGGCATTGGTTTCCGGGGTGAGGGTTCTGACGACCAGAGCGTTTACGACGGGGTAAATGACCGGTTGGAGCCCAATCCGACGGATGCTGCGTCGCAAATCAATGGCTGCTATTCAGAGCAATTGCGTTTGACTAGTGTCGATGCTCTATGATGGGTTGATATACGAACTTGTCCGAACGTTTTGGTCTCGCGGCACACCATCCAATCAAAATCCAGCGTCTCGGACGCGGACATCCTAATAGAGGCCGTCATGCCAAAAACTGTTACCATCGAAGAACGCGCTGTCCCGTGGTTTTGGGGACTGATGTCCGGTGGGATAGGGCTGATGTTTCTGGCATTTGGTTTCTCGCTACTCGTAAAACTAACGATAGACAGCCTGCGCTTCTTTTTCGGAAAAGCGAATGCCCCCGAACACTTTATTGCATTCCCATTTTTTATAGTAATTTCAATCTTGCTCGGTGTTTTACTTGTTTGGGTGTTTATTAATCCATCAAAAAAGGTGGTCTTTGACGCGGCCACGCAAGACGTTAGTGTGAAATATCGTTACCCGTTCGGCTATACGCGCAATGACGTGTTTGCGCTGAAGGAAATAGGCCAGCCAGAAGTGGTTTGGCATAGAAATTCTGACTACTCGGAAGACGGGTACTGGAAACTCACGGTGACACTGCCTGATGGCCGTAAGGTCGAACGTCGGCCACTGGATTCTACGACGGCAGACCAAGAAGAGCAGGCCAAAGTATGGCGAGCAGAAATTGAGGCAATACGCCAATAGCACCCCTTTTGCTTCTGGCTCCACTCCGTCAATGTAAATGTCATTCGACACCGTCCTTCGGAAGCAGACCTTGGCGCAGCCGCAGCGAACGACAGTAAAGTCTAAGATTTTTCGATGCGGGCCAGTTGGTTAGGTTGGTCTTGGCGGAATGGCCCGCGTTGACAAATCTGACAAGGTGGAAGCCGCGGGATGCGTGCGCTGCGTTATGGGGAAAGTACAGGCGTCTGCCTCTGATATCGG
>NZ_JBSXNV010000014.1:0-21865 GCF_056857795.1 Aliiroseovarius sp. B-4 | reverse complement strand
TGTCCGTCGTCATATAAAATGGGACATCAGAGCGGTTTGAGCAATGGAGGCTCTGGCTCGTTTGTGTGACTGATTATGCGGCTTGTTTTTGATGTTGCAAGCGGCGGTGTAGGATTGTCTGTTTCTTGACCCTTTTCCTTTGTCTGAGAATGGCTTTGTCGCGCCCGAAGTAGACGTCAGCTGGTGTGACGTTGTTCAGGCTCTCGTGGTAACGCTGGTTGTTGTAGTAATCGACGAATGCCCCGATCTGGCGTTCAAGATCGCCGGGAAGGTAGTAGTTTTCTAGCAGCACACGGTTCTTCATCGTTTGATGCCAGCGTTCGATTTTGCCTTGGGTCTGTGGATGGAACGGAGCACCACGAACATGATCCATATTTTGCCCTTCCAGCCATTCGGCCAGGTCGCCAGATATGTAGCATGATCCGTTGTCGCTGAGCAGTCGGGGCTTGTGCCGAACAACCGCCTGATCACAGCCTGAAGCGGCCAGCGCCAGTTCGATCGTGTCGGTCACATCACCGGCCCGCATGGTCGTGCAGAGCTTCCATGCAATGATATAGCGGCTGTAATCATCCAGGATCGTGGACAGGTAATACCAACCCCAGCCGATGATCTTGAAGTAGGTGAAGTCTGTCTGCCACATCTGGTTGATGGCGGTGGTTTTGTCCGTGAACTCGTTGGCTGCTTTGATCACCACGTAATCTGGTGCAGTGATGAGATCAGCTTCCTTCAAAATGCGATAAGCTGATGATTCAGACACAAAATACCGTTTCTCATCGGTGTATTTGACAGCCAGCTCGCGCGTGCTCAGTACTTCGTGTTCCAGCGCAAACGCGATCAGATCGTCACGACGATCGTCAGGGATGCGGTTCCAGACGGATTTGGGGCATGGAGACTTGTCTGCCAGACCGTCAAACCCGCCTTCGAGATATAAATCATACCAGCGGTAGAATGTGGTGCGTGGAATGCCCAGCATGTCGAGGGTCTGCTTGGTTGGCAGATGTGATCCCTCGACCGTGCGGATGATTTCAAGCTTCTCTGATGCGGGATACCTCATTCCAGATCCTCCCCAACCCCTGTCATGCTTTTTTTGAGCAGGCGGTTCTCAAGCGTCAGGTCCGCCACGCATTCCTTCAAAGCCATAGCTTCTGAGCGCAGTTCTTTCACCTCTGGGGATGTGGCCTGACGGGCTGTGTCGCCAGACAAGCGACGTTTGCCTGCTTCAAGGAACTCTTTCGACCAACTGTAATACAGGCTCTCCGCGATGCCTTCCCGACGGCAAAGAGCCGAGATGCTTTCTTCACCGCGCATCCCTGCCAATACAATGCGGATCTTCTCTTCCGCCGAGTAGGTTTGGCGGGTCTTGCGGCGGATGTTCTTTACCAATTTATCTGCAGACGCTTTGCTGCTTCCGGATTTCTTGTTCATCTTCACTCCATGAAGGTTACGATGAACCAGAAATCCTCCGTTGTTCAACTCCTCAAATCTGTCCCAAAAGCGCTGACGTCAGACACAAGCGCTTAGTAGACTGTGTGGTTATTTCAATAGCCAACAAAGGGGTTTTCGCGACGAAAGCTCCGCCCGTACAATGAATCAAATGTATTTATGATCGCCGAGTGTGTCGGGGTCTGGATACCCTTCTTCTGCGCAAGGTATTCAACAAAAGCCAAACCAAACGGAATGTCTTCGGTGACATATCGAGTGGCGATACTCTTTGGGCCCTTTGGAAGCCCTTTGCGTCGTTTGTTCAGTTCAGCTGTTATTTCCGAAAGAGAGGAGGCGTCATCGAAGCCGAATGCGGTTCGGTAGTGACCTAAGAGAGAAGGCACTGAAGTATCGTACGATGCTGCCACTCCAACGCGCTCGGCGTCTAAGGCTTCGGAGAGGCGGGCGACCCCTGGTGTAATTCCCGCGAAGTTGCTCCAGTCTTCGCCGTTTTCAATGCGGGTGAAATTGCACAATGCGTTGCCAGCGTGAACCGTCGGGTTGAGATTAGAAAACAACACCCACATCCGAGACGGGGCCGCTTGGAAGGTATCACCAAAAATACTCTGCCAAAAAAAGATTTCGTCAGCTGTGTCACAGTTGGACGCAACAGCAGCTTTGCAGCTCTTTCTGACAATGCCAACGACGACTTCGGCATCCACTTTCCGCCGGCCAGTTAAGACGGTTGTGCCCAAAACTGTGACGGGATTGGTTTTCCCAACCTCATCCAATTTGGAGACTAAGTAGTCACCGCTAAGTGATAATTCCGCACTGACGAGGACTCGTTTGCCTACGCTAAGATGTACAGCCAATTGATCCATGGCCGAGCGATGAAAGTTTGCGGTCGTGGCGATGATACATGCCTCCGCTCCGGCCAAAGCCTGTTGTAGATCATGTGTAGTTTCGCAGGTGAATGAGTACTCAAGTGCGCCTGTGGCGCGTATTGTTCGACCTTTTAGATCCTTGTCACCTTTCCCTGACAGAGAAAAAAGTACCGGCTCATGACCTGTCTCGCTGAGCAGAGCGGCGTAGCCGAGTGCAATGCCTCCCGTTCCTAAAATCGCAATTCGCATAGAGATCCTTTCAAGTAGATCGCCGCAGTTTTTTCAGCCAGGCACATTTTTTGAAGGCTTTGATCTCGCAAGATCGCCCATCGTGATTGGTACAATGGGGTTCCTTAGTCGGTGTGAGCCGATAGACTGACTTGCATCTCCAGTCGCTTCGCCGAGTATGTTTTCGATAGAAAGTGCACACATGCGACCCTGGCAGGGTCCCATACCGCATCTCAAGTTTGTCTTGAGGCGATTTGGGTCCGCCCCGAATTCTTTAGCGCTATTGAAAATCTGTCCCCTTGTTACAGCCTCGCAACGACAGATTGTCGTGTCGTCGGTCGCCAAATTTGCGCTGCCAACTGGTGGATATATAGCGTCGATAAAGGACCGGAACCTCTTTTCTCGCTCAATCGAGCTCTCTACCCAATCAGGAACTCTGCCATCCAATAGATTATGTGCGGCTGCAATCCCGCTCAAGACGGCTGATTTAGCTCCGAGGACTCCACCTGCATCGCCGGCGACGATAATACTATCATTGGAAGACGGTGCCCAGCATTTCTGCGTGCTAGATCGTTTCAGCGTCAGCCCTGCAGCCGCACCTGGATTTAGGTTTGGCACGACACCATCGTGTAACAGTACGGATTTGGCATCCAACAAAATATCTCTACGACACTTAAATCGCACTCCCGCGACGCGGGTATCCCCGACAAGTTCAATCGAAGTAGCATTGCGATAGACTGGTATGCGAGATAGCACCCGCTTGATGAGATATCCCAGTCCCTTTGTCAGGTAAGATTTACCATGCCAGGCGCCAACTATGTGGCGAGAAGCCAATCCCAGGTTTTTTCTTGATTTTGGTTCAACGAAAGCTGCGATCTTCCCGCCAACTGCAAGCACCTGGGCAGCGTAGAGAAGCGGCAAAGGGCCGGTTCCGACAATGATTATTGGCCCGTCGGGCAACCCACCTCCTGCCTTGAGCAGGATTTGTGCGGCACCCACTCCTATGACGCCTGGCAACGTCCAACCCGGCATTGGCATAGGTCGCTCCTGTGCACCCGTCGCCAGAACGACCTTGCCTGGTTCGAACGTTAAGGTTCCACCGCAGCCGCGCGCACTCGCCGATCCATCCGGGTCCAGGTGCCACAGCGCATGTTCCGGAAGATAATTTACCGAAGATGACAATAGGCCGTCGATCAACTCCTGACCTTCGCGGTAGCTAGAGCCTAAGGCCTTCCAGATTTCTGGTCGATGATTTCGGGTGGAATTCAGGCAGGCATAGATGTTTCCGCCTGGTTCAGGTCGATTGTCGATGAGGGTGACATGGGCACCTTTTTTCGCCGCAGTCAAGGCTGCGGACATACCGGCCGGTCCAGCACCGACCACCAGAATGTCAGTCATTTGACAGGTTCCTTTTGACTGACATGCCCTCCCTTGCAGAAGTTAAACATGCTTGGATTGAAGGGGTGCCATCAACTTCCACAAGGCACTCAAAGCAAATGCCCATCATGCAATGTGGGGCGCGTTCAGTTTGATCAACCGGATGTCGCCGAAATGGAACCAAGCCGTGCCGTAGCATCAAGGCAGCGAGGTTCTCGCCGGTTTCAGCGGGATAAGATTTGCCGTCGATGGTTAGATTAATAGTCATGATTACTCCGTTTGGAGCAAAGTTAGAAGCACAAGATATAATACGCAAATACCTTCAATAGCGACCGATATTCCCTTAGGTTATAACTTGTGATATAACCTTACAGAAACCCTTGCTAAAGAAATGCGATTTGACGTTATAGTAAAATGACAGTCATGTGATACGCGCAACATGGAGGCACAAATGAAAAAACTTTTGCTATCTGCCGCTCTCATGGCCTTTACGGCTACAGGAGCGGTTTCGGAAGAGGTCACTTTGGGTATCAACGCAGCAAGCGTTACCCAGCTTGATCCTCACGTATCCACAAAACTGGGAGACAAAATTGTCTTTGGAATGATTTTCAACGGTCTGGTGCGTTTTGCTCCGGGTTCGATGTCGGCCGATGAAATTGAGCCTGATCTTGCTGAGAGCTGGACCCGTTCAGACGACGGGCTAACTTGGACATTCAAACTCAAGCAAGGCGTACAATTTCACGGCGGTTATGGAGAACTGACTGCGGAAGACGTCGTTTATTCGATTGAGCGAGCTGCCGACCCAGACCGTTCGGGCGTGGCATCCGACTACGCCCAATTAGAGTCCGTGACTGCTCTGGACGACTACACCGTGGCAATCAAGCTCAAGCAACCTATCCCTTCTCTGTTGGGTATCGTCGCAAACTACCACGGTGGCAATATTGTATCCAAAGCAGCGGCTGAGGAGCTGGGAGAGAACTTCAAAGGAAACCCGATTGGGACTGGCCCATTTGCATATGACGAACTGGCTGACGGCCAGTTTCTGAGGCTTACAGCTCACGAGGGATTCTTCAGAGGCGCTCCAAGCGTCGAAGGCGTGATTATCCGTTTTATTCCGCAGTCTTCAGCGCGTGAACTTGCATTCCGTAATGGAGAAATCGACGCATTTTATGGCACGCGTGAAGACCGTTGGATCAACAGGTTCAAAGCCGCAGACAACGCAGAAGTTGACGTTTTCCAACCTGGTGAGCTTCGGACTTTACACTTCAACCAGTCGATCGAGCCCTTCGGCGACATTCGTGTCCGTCAGGCCATCGCACATGCGCTCAACCGTGATGAGTTGATTGCGTTTATGGGTGAGACCGTTGCAAAATCTAACCCTTCGCCAGTTCCAGGCGGTTATTTGGGGCATGACGCGACGCTGGAAGGTCTTCCACATGATTTGGAGAAAGCCAAGGCGCTACTGGCAGAGGCTGGATATCCAGATGGGTTCGAAGCGACCGTTTATATAACTGAGCGCCCGGCTCTGCTCACGCCCATGCAGATCATTCAGGCTCAGCTGAAAAAAATTGGTGTTGAAGTCAAGCTGGAGGTCACCGAGCACTCGGCATGGCACAAAGCGATCCGGGACAATGTGAGTGCCATGGTGCTCTATGGTGCCGCCCGTTTCCCTGTGGCGGACACCTATCTTACACAGTTCTATCACTCAGATAGTACAGTGAAGACCCCGACAGCTGTGACGAACTTCTCCCATTGCGATGTGGCGGACGACCAAATCACAGCGGCACGCTCTGAAGCCGACCCTGCCAAGCAAATCGCTCTGTGGGCAGAGGCACAGACCGCAATCGTCGAAGAAGTGTGCTCTGTACCACTGTTCGAGTTGTTGCAGGTTTGGGGTCGCTCGCCGGACCTGGATTACGGCTATGACCTGAAAGGTGCCCTCTCTCTCGGGCCTGTCATCAACGAGACAACGACAAAGTCTGAATAATCAAAAAATAGAAGGCCCTGTTAAATCAGGGCCTTCCAATTTTAGCAGCAGGGGTATCTATGGCTGGCTTCATCTTAAAACGAGTTCTTTCATCAGTTCCGACGCTGTTCGGTGTCCTGACGTTGGTTTTTCTCCTTATTCGCGTCGTACCCGGTGATCCCGCATTGGCAATCCTTGGTGACAACGCTTCTGAGCAGGCACTGCAGTCTTTCCGTGAACAAATGGGACTGAACGAACCAATCTGGACGCAGTACCTATCTTTTCTTGGTGAGCTAGCTAAGGGCAGTCTTGGCAACTCGATGGTCACAGGTGATCCCGTCTTCGGAACCGTGTTGAAAGTGCTTCCACACACGCTTCAACTGACTATTTTTGCACTCTTCATTGGTGTTATTTTTGGTGTTCCTCTGGGGATTTGGTCCGCCATCCGGCGCGACTCTTGGGTTGACTATACATGCCGCGTCGTTTCGCTCGTCGGCATCAGTTTCCCATCCTTTCTGATCGCGATCGTGCTTATTCTACTATTCGCAATAGAAATCCCTCTCTTTCCTGTGATTTCAAATCCAGGTGGAACGTTTGGGTCAAACATCTACAACCTTGTCCTTCCGGGAATGAGTTTGGGCCTCATCATGACCGCGTTTGTTATGCGGACAGCACGCTCATCCTATCTCAACGTATCCTCGGAAGACTACATCAGAACGGCAAAATCCAAAGGGACGCCTCGGCGGATTATTATCCTTAGACATGCTTTGAGAAACGCGCTTATCCCGATTGTGACCGTTGTAGGTCTCTACATGGGCCTTCTCATCGGCAACTCTGTTTTGACGGAGATCGTCTTCAACCGCCCTGGCCTAGGTAAGCTCATCGTACTTTCGCTGAACTTGCGAGACTACGCGACACTTCAGGGTTTGATGATTGTTTATGCCTTTATGGTCGTCCTAGTGAATTTGCTCACCGACCTCACATATGGCCTCTTTGATCCGCGGGTGACCTACTCATGACCACGACAACTGCAAAAAGAAGCATCGCCTCTCGCGCGAAGAACCTCAATCCGCTGACCGCTGTGGGCCTCGCCCTTTTTGGCGTGATCCTTATTGTTTCGTTCGCTGCGGCTGTGGTCGCTCCCTATGATCCTCTGGAACAAGACATCATCAACCGTCTGCAAGGTGCAAGTTCTGAACACTGGTTGGGAACGGATGTGTTCGGGCGGGACACACTCTCCAGAATTCTACATGGTGCGCAAATCAGTTTGATCATTGGTTTGACGTCGACAGGGATCGCTCTGGTGGCGGGTACAACGCTAGGGATCATAGCCGGCTATTATGGCGGATGGACCGATATCGCGTTGATGCGTTTTATGGATATTTTGCTGGCATTTCCAACATTGATCACGGGCTTGTTGATCGTGGCAGTGCTTGGCACGAACCCAATCAACATTGTGGTTGCGATCGCTGTCACGTTGCTGCCCAATTTCGCCCGTGTCGCGAGAGCCCCAACCATCACTTTGAAGGAGCGAGAGTTCATCGAATCTTGCCGCGCTTTGGGGTATTCTGACATTCGGATAATGGGAGTTCACATTCTGCCGAATGTCATCGGCGAGGTTGTCGTGCTTGCGTCTCTATGGACGGCCTCAGCCATCATGATCGAAGCCTATCTAAGTTTTATTGGCCTCGGGGTCGCTCCGCCCACCCCAACGCTTGGTGGCATGATCCGTCAAGGCTTGGAAAGCATCTTGGAAACACCCTGGGTGACAATCTATCCCGGTCTTGCAGTGATGCTCATTGTTCTTGCTCTCAATCTCATTGGCGACGGCGTTCGTGACGCCATTGACCCTAAATCTGGAGGACGCTGATGGGTATTTTGTCAGTTCGTGATCTAACGATCTCATTCAATCTAATGGGTTCACTACACCCCGCGGTTAACGGCGTGAGTTTTGATGTGGAACGCAATGAAACCTTGTGTATCGTCGGTGAATCGGGATGTGGAAAGAGTATTACAGCCCTTAGTATTATGGGGCTTCTTACACCTGCCGCACACCTAGGCGGGGTGATTGAGTATGATGGGCAAAACCTGTTGGATATGTCAGAGGAGCATCTTGAGACTCTGCGCGGCGACAAGCTGTCCATGATTTTCCAAGAGCCAATGACTTCGCTCAATCCTGTTCTGAAGATTGGTCAACAAATCTCTGAACCTCTGGTGTTTCACAAAGGGATGTCGCAAAAGGATGCTTGGAAAGAGGCAAGAAACCTTCTTGAACTGGTGCGTATCCCAGACGCTGGCGCCCGCTTGAACCAATACCCACACCAGCTTTCAGGAGGTATGCGTCAACGCGTCATGATTGCCATCGGATTAGCCTGCAAACCAGACATCTTGATTGCGGATGAGCCGACAACTGCGCTCGATGTCACGATCCAGGCCCAAGTGCTTGCACTCCTAGACGAGATCCGAAAAGAACAGGATCTTTCGATCATAATGATTACCCATGATTTGGGTGTGGTTGCCAATATCGCTGATCGGGTTGCCGTCATGTATGCTGGGGATTTGGTCGAGATTGCAACTGTTGAAGACCTTTTTGAAACCCCAACGCATCCGTATACACAGGCCTTGCTCGCCAGCATTCCGCGCGCGGACCGTGCCGACCAATTGAAACCTATTCGGGGGCAAGTACCTCCAATCTATCGAATGCCTGAAGGTTGCCGTTTTAGCCCGCGCTGCGACGAGGCAACCGAGCAATGTAAAATCAAACCTTCCATAGAAGGCGGTTTGCACCAGACGCGATGCTGGATGCGGGGAGAACAAAAATGACAAAAGAAGCTGTCTTAGAAGTCAAAGGCCTTTCTAAAGTCTTTGAAAGTGGAGGATTTCTGAAGGCTTCCTACTCAGTCAAAGCAGTTCAGGAGGTGTCTTTTGAGCTGTTCAAGGGAGAGACATTGGGTGTTGTCGGAGAATCTGGTTGCGGCAAGTCTACCCTTGCGAGATGTGTCCTTAATCTTGTCGAGCCGACATCGGGTGAAATCCGATTGGATGGCAATCTGCTTGCCGAGCAAAACAAGAAGGAATGGCGTAACCTACGAACACGCCTGCAAGTCATCTTCCAGGACCCGTTCTCGTCGCTGAATCCAAAGCGCAAGATTGGTCAAACCCTAGCTGAACCCCTCAAGGTTCATGAGGGAAAGTCATACGACGAGGTGCGTCCGTCACTTGAAAAGCTCATGCAAGAAGTGGGTCTACCAAGATCAGCTCTGGACAAATATCCTCATGAGTTTTCAGGAGGGCAACGGCAACGCATCGCGATAGCGCGTGCCCTAGTTCTGGAACCGGAAATTATTGTCGCTGATGAATCAGTCTCGGCGCTTGACGTTTCGGTACAGGCCCAAATTCTTGAAATGCTCGGCAAACTGAAGGATGAACACCATCTAAGCTATCTGTTCATTACGCACGATCTGGGGGTCGTCCGAAACTTCTGTGACCGAACTTTGGTTATGTACTTGGGTCGTGTCGTTGAAGCAGGACCAGTGGACGCATTGCTGGACAACCCCCTTCATCCTTATACACGAAGCTTAAGAGATGCAGCCCCGGTACCTGACGTTAGCGCGAGACAAAGCCTTGAAATGTTAGAAGGCGAAATCCCTTCACCAGCAAACCCACCCTCAGGATGTCCATTCCACCCGCGCTGCAAGAGCGCGACAGACATTTGTTCCATCGAATTTCCGAAGACTGTGGAGCGCGGAGATCGAAGCTATGCCTGCCATAACCCGAATGAATAATGTTTCCCGTTATCTAGCATAACTCCGCGGCTTCGTCAGCGCCCTTTCGAACATCATCAGGAAGTCATCGATTGTGGCATCCCGGCGGGCGCTGACCGGGCGGACGATGTGAATCGGCAGTGTTAGGTTATCTTTCAATGGAATGAATTTCACCCCAGGGATGTGCTTTGTGCATTGAATTGGGTGCACCACAGCGATTCCGAGTTGCTGGGAGACGAGTTCAACCAGCATGTTCGCAGTTGTTGCTTCAAGAACAAAATTGAGCGCCATCTTTTTGGATGCTGCGAGCTTCTCCAATGCATGTCGAGATACGCTCCCTTTTGAATAGCCAATAAAGGGATGGGAGCATAAATCCTTGATGGATAGGGATCTTTTTCCTGCTAATGGGTGGCCGTCTGGCACGACCGCCATGAGAGGATCGTCATCCAGAATCCGCGTTTTGAACTGATCGTGTTCTAGCGGTTTTAGCACAATACCAAAATCGAATTTCCGCCCAAGAATGCCATCAACGATATACTGAGAGCTTCGGATGTGAAACGAAAGGTATACATCCGGGTATTTCTCCGCAAATTGGCCTGTCGCTTGCGCAATAAGATTGCCTGGCACCGCTGGCATCATGCCGATCGTAAGATGTCCACGGTCTTCTTGGCGGATTGTTTCGATTGCCTGGCTGATCTGATCCACACCGCTGAATATGCGATCAATCTCTTCGTAGAGGCGCATTCCGCGCTCTGTGACATTCATTTTGCCATGACCTCTGTCCAAGAGGCGCAGGCCGGTATCTTCCTCAAGGTGTGTGAGCAGTTTTGATGCAGCGGGCTGACTGATAAATAAGATGTCTGCGGCCTTACTAACTGTGCCGGTTTCAACAAAAGCTTTGAACGCCTGAATTTGTCGGAGGGATGGCTGGCGCAAGTTATAACCTTTCAGTATAGCGGAGGGCAAAATACTACTTTTACTTTCTATAGCTCGGTGAGTAACTTTTGGCCATGAAGAACTATGATCTATGTGTTGTTGGCGGAGGTATCGTTGGTATCTCTATTGCCTATGGAGAGGCGCGACGGGGGAAACGCGTTATCGTCGTAGATGGCGAGCGTTCTGACCGGAAAGCGTCTTACGCAAATTTCGGATTGGTTTGGGTGCAGGGCAAAGGAAAAGGACTGCCCCAGTATCAGGCATTAACTCAAAACTCTGCCGACGCTTGGAACGAGTTTGCGGCCCAAGTAAAAGATGTTAGTGGCATCGGTTTCCAACTGGAAAAAAAAGGTGGTCTTGTCTTTTGCCTGGGCGACGATGAATTTGCTGCACGGAAGAAGCATCTTTCGGACTTACAGAAAACCTCGCCCTTCGATCCAGATTGGGAAATGCTCGGACGCAATGAGACGCAACACCGTGTCGGAGATATAGCGCTTGGATCGGAAGTCGTGGGGGCGAGCTTTTGCCATAGAGATGGTGCGGTAAATCCTCTTGACCTGGTTCGTTCCCTGACCAAAGCAATTGAGCGCCTCGGCGGGCGGATTGTCCGCGAGACACCCGTTCATTCAGTTCAAAAGAAAACGGGTGGATGGAGTGTTGCTACACTCGAGAGAACTGTTGAATGTGGAGAAGTGGTCGTGGCAGCCGGTCTCGGATCCAAGAAGATCGCCTCGGATATGGGCATTGACCTGCCTATAGAGGCCGACAAAGGGCAAATTTTAGTCACCGAGCGCCGTCCAAAAGCAATGTTGCTCCCCGCGAGTGGCCTACGGCAAAACCAATTGGGTTCGTTCATGATTGGCGCGACCCATGAAGGGGATCAAAACCGAAGATCAACAATTGGCTCGGGAGCAAAGCTAGCTCAAAGAGCGATTAGGATCTTGCCTGATCTGCAACATGTACCGGTAGTGCGGCAGTGGGCTGGGCATAGAATTGTCACTCCAGATACTTACCCGGTCTACCTGCGGCCGGAGGACGGTCTGACATTTGCAGTTTGCCACTCAGGCGTGACACTTGCGGCTTTTCACAGTTCTAATTGGATGGAGGATCGCAAAGTGTTTGAACAATTCTCAGTTGATCGATTTTTAGAAACCTAATCAAGCAATTATACACTTCTTTGGCATATGATGGAAGCACGTGGATTGAACTGAAATAGTAGGAACCTCCCCTGACCCGGCAGCCTGAGTGGAAGCACCGGGACACTCACCGGCAGATGCTTTGCATCTGTCGGTCTCTTTTTTTGGTGATTTCTAACAATGCTGTTTTTTATTCTCCGATTTACGAGAACCTGGCGGGTACGAGATATTCAAATATGCTGATTTGAAATGTCTACAATTACTTTTGGATTAATTTGCAAATTGAATAGATCTCGGAATATCGCACTTTCATATCTCTGAGTTCAGGGTGCTACTTAGGTGTCGAAGCAGGGGTGATTGGAATCTTGTCTACCCCGACGGTCGCTTAGTAGGCTCGGAAGATGTCAATGTCGTTCAACTTCAGTAGACTTGATATGCCGAGACGCAAAGTATGATGGTCTCTAGAGGTCATTTGGCACCGTCTTTTCCCTGACGAGTAACGATCCAGCAACCCCTGTCAATCCGACAAGGTTCATTTGAACCATAAATCAAGGTGAATAGACGAATTATGCTAAGAATTGGTGTCGATATTGGCGGAACATTTACCGACTTTTGCGGTTGGCGCGAAGGTACACATGACATAGTCAGTTTAAAGGTTCCTTCAACCCCTGCATCCTTCGAGGAAGGATTTCGAAACGGGTTCGAGCTACTGCTCGAACGCATGGACGCAAAACCGGACGAAAACGCTTTGGTTATGCATGGAACAACTGTCAGTACCAATGCCGTGATTGAGCGGAAAGGCCCAAAGATCGCGTTTTTGGTCACCAAGGGTTACCGTGATCTGCTCGCATTGCAGCGCATGGGGGTCAAAGAGCCCCTAAATGTCTTTGACAACCGGCCATTGCCACTCATCGACCGTAGCATGGTCTTTGAAGTTGATGAGCGCTTGCTGAGAGGTGGTACAGTTCGAACGCATTTAGACAGAAACCAAGTCGAGGCGATTGTAAATGAAGCACTGGATGCGGGGGCTGAAGGTTTTGCGGTGGCTTTACTACACAGCTATGCGAACCCTCAACATGAAAGTGAGGTGGCAAACGCGATCAAAAGTGTAGCAGGGGATAGTGTTGAGATTAGTCTATCAAGCGAGATCTGGCCGCGAATTGGTGAGTATGAGCGCGCAATTGTATCGGTGCTAAATGCCTTCGTGCGCAAAAGAATGGACGAGTATATCGGCGCCGTAGAGAGTTATCTGTCCGAACGGCTTCCGGGCTCCCAACTGTTTGTTACCCGATCAAACGGAGGCGCGATGTCTGCCAAGGAGGCTCGTCGCTTCCCAGTACATACTTTGCTATCCGGACCTGCATCGGGTGTTTCGGCGGTTCAATACCTTGGAAACACCGTTGGCGAGCGTAACATCTTAACGCTCGATATGGGAGGTACGAGTACTGATATCTCAATTGTCAGGGAGGGAGAGGCATTAACCTCCTCAAGCGCAGAAGTAGGGGAATTCCCAGTAGTGATGCCGGTGACGGGTATTGAAGCGGTAGGTGCTGGCGGTGGCTCGATTGTCGATATGGACAATGGCATTGTTAGAGTAGGTCCAGAAAGCGCGGGCTCGTTTCCGGGGCCTGCTTGCTTTGGTCGAGGCGGTGATAAGCCAACCCTGACTGACGCATTTTTACTCGCAGGCTATCTTCCTCCGACATTAGCTGGAGTAGGGATGGATCTCGACAGAGATGCTTCGATTAAGGCATTTAGACCGATTTCAGACGCCCTGAAAATGGACCCTTTGGATGCTGCCGAGATGTGTATTTCGGTTGCAAGTTCCAACATGATTGCTGGAGTTATGCCTTTCCTAGCCAAGTATGGTTTAGATCCCGAAGACCTAACCCTTTGCGTGTACGGCGGTGCTGGTGCGATTCACGGGCCACTTTTAGCTGCAGAAATCGGTGTGGAACGTATTCTAGTACCAACAACACCCTCTGTGTTTTGTGCTTTAGGCGGGTTGGTGTCAGATCTGACAAATGACTTAACGGAAAGCGTCCACGGTTTGGAGGTTAATACGGGCCTTGTTACCGAAACCTTCGAGCGGCTTCGGGTTCGAGCCGAAACTTGGTTATCTAGTCAAATCAATGGTGAACAACTCATTCGGTCGACGTATGAATACTGGGCAGAAATGCGGTATGCGGGTCAGTCGTTTCAAGTTGATGTGAGGCTGCCTGAATCGGCAGTGAAGGAACAAAACCTGTCGGTCATGCTCAACGCATTTCATGATGAGCATGAACGTATTTACAGCCACTCAAGCAGAGATTCCGAAGTAGAATTTGTGGATCTGCGAATGCGCGTCAGAGGAACTACAACGCAACCATCACCTGCGTCAAGCGATGCGGACCCCGCCCAGAAGGCTTTGAAGAGCAAAAGAACAATGCACTTTCAAGGCAAAGTTTATAGTGGCGCGCCTGTCTATGAGAGAGATGGCCTCGAACTAGGCCAAGCTGTTGTGGGGCCGGCAGTTATTGAGCAACCAGATGCCACAATTGTGGTCCCAATCGATTTTGTGGCGCGCGTCAGCGCACACGGAACAATTCTTATGACTCGGAGTTGACCAATGGACGCAGTTCGCACAGCAATTATGAATAATCGGTTCAATGCAATTGTAGAGGAAGCATCCGCGGCTGTTTATCGTACGGCTCACACGACTTTTGTTAAGCTGGTCCAGGACTATCAGTGTGCACTAGCCACTCCTGAAGGGGATATGTTTGCCTATCCGATGATGTCAGGGGTGAACGTTTTTATCGGCGCACCACTGCGTCCCACCCTTGATGCTATTGGACGTGATAACTTGAAGCCTGGGGATGTCATTATAACTAATGATCCATTTGGAACTGACGGGTTGGTGACCCATTTGATGGATGTTACGATTCTCTATCCAATCTTTCGGGACCAAAAATTGGTCGCCGTAGGCTGGGCCTTTGTTCATGCATCGGACATCGGTGGAGCCGTGCCAGGTAGTATTTCTCCGGCTTTTTCCGAGGTTTTCCAAGAGGGTATTCGCGTACGCCCGGTCAAGCTCTATAGTCAAGGTGTACTGAATGAAGACATTAAGGCTATTTATCAGGACAACAGCCGCATTCCTGCTGAATTGTGGGGTGACATCGAGGCAATGATCGCCGGAATGAAGAGCATGGATCGCAGGGTTAACGAACTTTGCGACAGGTATGGTACAGATTCCGTTGAACAAGGCATGAACGACGTTTTGGACTACGCTGAAGTGAAGTCGCGGGCGATAATAAAGGCCATTCCGGATGGAAAGTATGATTTCTCTGACTATTTGGAAGGAATCGATAACGAGCAGCGCGCTTTCTTTTCGGTGTCTATCACGGTTAACGGAAGCGACATCGCTGTAGACTTTACGGGCACAGATCCGCAACTCGCGGCAGCCTACAATTTGACGACGGGGGCATCTACCCACCCTTATCTTATACAGTGCCTCATCGCTTACATTTTAACAATGGATCCGCTTACACCGCGTAATGCAGGAATATTGCGAGCGATTCAGGGTCATGCGCCAAGAGGAACGGTTTTGAACGGAGTCTTTCCATGCTCCGGTGGGTCTCGAGCTGCTTCTGCTACCCGAGCCTACGACGTCATTCTTGGCTGTCTGAACCAAGCCCTGCCTGTCAGTCTCGCCGCAGCTGGAGCGGGAATGATGGGCGTGATCGTTGTTGCAGCGCCTGATCCTCGTAGCGGTCGCGATCGTGTGAGTGTTATCAATACTATCGGAGGAGGCAGCGGAGGTCGACGTGGATTTGATGGTGTCGATGGGACAGAGGTCAGGTATTCTCAGCGGAGCGTTCCGGTAGAGGTCACAGAAATCGAAACCGTAATTGTGATGAATTCCATTCGAATTGTTCCGGACAGTCGCAGCGGCGGAAAATACGTCAGCGGCGCCGCTATAGAGATGGAACTCGAAAACACCGGAAATCGAGCGATAGTAACGGTGCGGAATATGAACCGATTTGAGTTTGCACCTTGGGGTGTCGATGGAGGAGAGCACGGTCGGATAGGTCAAACTACTCTTAACCCCGGCCGTGAAGACGCAAAGTCCATCGGGAAAATCTCAGTCTTGCCTCTCGAGCGAGGCGACGTGGTTCGTCTTTCCAGCCCCGCCGGTGGTGGGTTTGGCAATCCACTTGAAAGATCAATTGACGAGATAGAGCGCGAACTCAACGAAGGGATGCTGTCTATTGAACGGGCGAGCAATGTCTACGGAGTTGTTTTCGGTAAAACAGGTCAAGTCGACGTTGGAGCTACGAATGCGAAACGACGAGAACTAAATCAACCAGGAAAAAGAGGCTTCACGTTTTGCGAGGCGCGCCAGTTCCATGACAGTATCTGGGACACGGTCGTACGTCGTAAATTGACGGAACTTGCCTTCAAATGTGAGCCTCGTTTGCGAAGCCAAATGGTGCAACGAGTTCACAATCGAATGCTAAAGGAAGGGAAGTCAGTAAGTCTCCAAATGGTGCGCCGCGTCTTTGAGGACGAACACCGGAAAATATCGTTGCGTGGTGGTAGTAACTGATACACCGATACAGGCTGTCGCATTCCCGTCGCCTGTCTCAAATATGCTGAGCCTAGAATCTACATTCTTCGGCTTAGCAAATCGTTTTGAGGCTATGCTTGGTTCAGGCGATATTACCACGTGCCGAGCTGTTGGAGCATGCCGGTCAATATATAACCTTTTAGAATGCCTTCGATAATTATCTGACTTTGACTTTATGATCGGGATGTGCCCTGCTCAACTATGGTCATGTCCTAAGTCAGCTATGTGCGATGACTTATAGTTGGATCTGCTGTTGGGCGGGATCAATCGGCAGCACCTTGGCTGTGAAAGGACAGGATATGGTCAGAACTCCAGAGCTTTCCGGGTTACAGTGTTTTCTTGCTGTTGCCGAGGAGTTGCATTTTGGTCGCGCCGCTACTCAGTTGAACATAACGCAACCCACCATCAGTCAAAAAATTCGCAAACTCGAGCAGTGCTTTGGGGTTTCGCTGTTTAGTAGATCTACTCGAAACGTTGAGTTGACCGCTTCTGGAGAAGTCTTAGTTCCTTTGGCCAAGGATATCCTGAGCAAAGTCGAAGAAGCAGCTATCCTATCAAAACTAGCTGGGGGAGGAATGTCACCGGGTGGCGAGCATCTCAAAATTGGGGCCATTGATCCAGCCGCACATCAGCTGCTGCCGACTCTACTGAGGCGGTTCCGAACGCGTTTCCCTGAAACCCAATTGGATGTGAAAATCTACGACTCGCTTGCGATTGTTAGAGCTCTTGAGCAGGATGAGTGTCATGTCGGAATTATGCGACCTCCAATTAACGCCAATCTGTTGAGCTTCAGGCAGTTGGCCTCACAGCGTTTTGTGGCAGTTATCCCAGCGAAAAGTGAATTGTGTACCCAGACAAAACTTCAGTTAACTCATTTCAAAAACCAACGAGTATTTACACTCAATCGGTTTGAGCTCTCAAGTTTTGAAGCCGTTTACAACGAAGTTACAGCGGCAGGAATAGCGATAGATGATACAATACAAGTCTCCAATACCGCCGCCGCGCTTGCCGCTGCCTCTGCTGGCGTAGGAACTACTTTTTTGCCCGAATGGGTAGAGAGTATTGCGGATGAAAATGTTGTCCTAAAAAGCGTGGAAGACCTAAGTCATGAAATCCCTATTGGCATTGGTTGGCGCAGCGACTCACCAGTGCCTGGGATATTTCCCTTCGTAGAATGCGCACTCTTGGTTTCAAGACTTGGTCTTTCAGCAAAGTCTACAAAAGAAATCGGAAGCCAATTGTCGGGTAGGCCTCAGAAGCAGCCATCTTATTAATTCAATTTGGCTATCAATCACCCCGCATCGAAATTGGACAGATGCGAAGCGGACGATGCAACGTGTTTCACACAGCCTTTGAAAGGGGGGTTCCAAAAATGAAGAACTTTACATACGCTTTGCCGATTGTGGCTCTGTCCGTTGGTTTGCATGCTTCCGCCAGCACTGCACAAGAGCTTATCCTAAACAGCTATGGCGGTCCTTATCAGGAAATCATCGAAGAAAAGATCATTAAGCCCTTTGAGCAGGAAACCGGCATCCGGGTCCTGTACGATGCTACCGGATCGTCTTCACAGGACTACGCGCGAATAAAAGCAACCAACGGAAATCCGGGGTGGGACGTCAACGTTATGACTGCATCGCAGTCCTTGCAGGGGTGCAGCGATGATCTTCTGGTAAAAATGACACCAGAAAACGTTCCAAACCTGGCTCATCTAGATGATGGCGTCGGCAATATCGCTGGTCCATGCGGAGCCGTTCACGAGCTTCAATACATGGCTCTTCTATGGAGAACAGACAAGGTTGAAACGCCAACAAGCTGGAATGCACTTTTTGGAGATGGTCTCGACAAGAAGATCTTGCTTCCCAAGTTTGCAAACATCATGTCTGTCTACTTGATGCAAGCATTCTCGACCATGAATGGCGGGTCTCTCAGTGAGATTGATCCGGGATTTGAAGCGCTAGCCAAACTTGCTCCGCGCGCACTCGCCTTCGAAACATCGTCGTCGATCATGGGCAAATATGTGCGCGAAGATCAAGTCTACATGACGCCCTTCTGGAGTGGCCGTGCGCAGCTTCTGAAAGATGAAGGATTGGCTGTTGACTATGCTATCCCAAGCGAAGGAACAGTTCCTCTTATAGCGACACTGAATGTCCCTAAGGGCGCACCCAACATGGATTCCGCGTTGAAGTTTGTGAACTTCTTCCTCGAAAAGAGCAGCCAAGAAGCGTGGGTCGAGGGATACAATGTAGGCAGTATCCGAAGCGACATCGAAGTTTCGGACGAAGTACGAAGCAAGCAGATTACTACCCGTGAAGATATCAATTCACTGCTGCTTTCTGATCCTCAGATGATCCAATCCAATCTTTCCGATTGGGGAGAACGCTGGCAACGCGAAGTCATTTCGCAATCCAACTAAGTTGACGATAGAAAGGATCATCTGCTTTGCAGTCCCAAATCATTCAAAACACAGGTCTGAAAAGTGGTGAATTGGCATTCCGGCGCAAGCGTCGGAATGCCTACATCCCGCTAGTTGGTCCTGCCACGGTGCTTCTCCTATTTTTTGCGTTGCCGATGGGCATGATGATAGGCGTCAGCTTTCAGAATTCCGGAATTTCTGGGTTCACAACTGCAAGCTATCAGAGAATTCTAGGCGATAATTTGGCGCTTGCGGGCATATGGCGAACAATCATCATGTCGGGCACGGTTGCTATCCTTGTAACTGTCATGGCCTATCCGGTGGCGTACTTTCTTGCGAGGTCCTCTGGCTGGGTGCGGACACTTGTTTTTGCCCTTGCTATCGCTCCCGAATTGGCTGGCGTCGTTCTGCGAACCTACGGTTGGCTGATCATTCTAGAAGACTCCGGATTCATTAACAGTTTGTTGATTGCGATAGGGATCATTGAACAACCAATACCTCTAATGAAAAACATGTTCGGTGTTGTCGTCGGATTGACCCACGTTTTGGTGCCATTCGGGATACTTTCACTATTGACCAGTATTCAGAGTATCGACCCAAACCTCGAGAAATCCGCTCAGATTCTCGGTGCTTCGCGGCTCCAAGTACTTCGTCATATTGTGTTACCCTTGTCCATTCCGGGGATTGTCAGTTCTCTTCTGATTGGCTTCACTCTGGCAGCTAGCGCCTATGCGACCCCAGCGCTCCTCGGGGGTGAAAGGTTCGGCGTTCTGGCAACAATGATCTATCAGCAGATTCTGTTCTTTGTAGATTGGCCTTACGCAGCGACAATGGCGAACATCTTGCTGATCATCGTGCTTGCGATGACCTTTATGGGCTCCAAGTTTGAAACCCGTATGCACCGAAAACTGAACGTATAAGGGGACAAAACCATGAATACAGTTCTCGCTATATCTTTTCGTGTATCACTAGTGCTGATCATGATTTTTATCAGCCTACCGCTATTGGTAGTGGTCGTTGCTTCAATAAGTCCCACCGCTGCTATCAGCTTTAACCCGCTTGAGTGGTCGCTTGGGTGGTACGCTGAATTAGCGGATCGTCGCTGGTTGGATCCGTTCATTCTGAGCACGCAGATCGCAGTAATCGTATCCATCATTAGTGGTGTCCTCGGAACACTCGGCGCTTATGCGGTCGCATTTGAGAAAGTACCTTTCCACAATGCGATTATGTCATTTCTCTTGTCGCCTCTCGCAGTGCCACAGATCGTGAAAGGCGTTGCCATCGTTCTGTTTATTTCATCTGCAGGGTTCTACCGGTTTCTAGGTACTCCAGGATTGATCATCGCCCATGTGGTTCTCACACTTCCATTTGCTGTTCGCATGATTGCCACTGCAATGTTTGCTTTCGACAAGAACCTTGATCGCGCGGCACAGATACTTGGAGCTGGCAAATTCCAAAGAGTCCGCTACGTCCTGCTACCATTGGTAAAAACCGGGCTATTCTCAGGTATGACGTTTTCCTTCGTCATTTCATTCAACAATGTACCGATTTCACTGTTTCTGGTTCGTCCTGGGCAAACCACACTACCCATTTCCGTAATCAACTACTTCGAGTACAGCCTCGATCCCGTTCTGGCTGCTGTGAACGTTGCGTCTTTGGTTTTCGTACTGGTGGTAATTCTCGCTTTTGAGAGGCTTGGAGGTTTCTCAGCACAACTGCATGGGGGCAGTAAATAAATGTCTAACGATATCGAGCTTCACGGTGTACACAAAAACTATGGTGATTTAGCGGTCGTCAAGGATGTGTCGATTGCCGTTCCTAAAGGAAAATTCGTAAGCATCCTTGGGCCTTCAGGGTGTGGCAAGTCTACGACGCTAAACATGATTGCGGGATTTCAAGAACCGAATGCTGGTCGGATCGAGTTTCGTGGAGTGAATCAAGTTGGAGTACCTCCAGAACACCGCGATATCGGATTGGTGTTTCAAAACTATGCTCTGTTTCCTCATATGACCGTTTTCGAGAATGTTGGATTTGGACTGAAAATGATGCGCAAGAGTCAGGAGGAAATTGCGTCTGCGACTCAACGAGCGCTAAGAAGCGTCCATCTGGAAGGCTTCGACGATAGATACCCAAAAGAATTGTCAGGTGGTCAACAGCAACGTGTCGCATTGGCTCGAGCAATTGCCCCGCAGCCATCCGTCCTACTTCTGGATGAGCCGCTCTCAAATTTGGATCTCAAACTGAGAGAAAAAATGCGCATCGAACTGAAAGAGATCCAACAACAGCTTGGTATGACATTCGTCTATGTTACACATGATCAAGAAGAAGCTATGGCTATGTCGGACCATATCGTTGTTATGTCTGACGGCAAAGTTGCCCAGCAGGGTGAACCTGATGATATATATCAATTTCCCTCAACGAGTTTTGTTGCTGATTTCATAGGAAAGTCAAACATTCTTCCCGTATCTTCGGCCGAAAAAAATGGGCAAGAATTGACTTTAACTGTCCAAGGAACAGATCTTAAAATTATTTCAAACAATGCAACAACTGATGCATCTGGCAATGTCGTAAGTTGTTGCATTCGGCCTGAACGGATTCTGCTTTTTGATGAAAGCGTTCACTTGGACAGTGATCGAAATGTCTTGGTTGGAGAGGTTTGCAAAAGAGTCAACCTTGGCGGGCACAGTGAAGTTTGGTTCAAGATTGCACCAGAATTGGTTTTATCCGTGCAACTACGTACAACATTGGCGCAAGCCTTGAAAATGAACCAGCCAGCGAAGATCACATTTAGATATCATGCCGTTTGGCCCTTGCAAACGTGAATGTCTTCACGGGTTTTGGCTTGCGGTATTCTTGAATCTGAGGCTGCGTACTAAAATGCAGATCCAGCGATCTTCCTTTTAATAACATGTTAGCGATGCCTAGAGTGCGACTTTTGAACTGGGGGGGCTGGGTCAGGTTGAGCAGCCTCATCTGACTGGTCCAGTTTGATTGTTAGTGCATGATCGGCCTCTGATCCATCGTGTCCGTCGTCATATAAAATGGGACATCAGAGCGGTTTGAGCAATGGAGGCTCTGGCTCGTTTGTGTGACTGATTATGCGGCTTGTTTTTGATGTTGCAAGCGGCGGTGT
>NZ_JBSXNV010000013.1:0-9997 GCF_056857795.1 Aliiroseovarius sp. B-4 | reverse complement strand
GTGTCCGCCATGGGACCCTCCTGTCTGTTGATTGAGAGACCCCAATCGTCAGACAGACACGCCCATTCCCAAAGTCTCGACCGTCAGATCATCGCAACGCGCCGGCCACAAGCGCCCCCGCCGCGCGAGCGGCTTCGTCCTCGTCCGCGTTGCGGACCTTAATTGGTTTTCGATGAACGGCAGTGATGTGGAGATAGTGCTGAAGAAGTTTGTGTTTTGGTCTTTTGATTGCCCGCGATGGCCGGGCAGCCACCTCAATGTCTCGCACATGCGCTTTCGCTGGGAGCTGGAGCCGTAAGGATGGCTCAGGACTACAATTTCAAAAATCCGTGTTTGAAATTCGCGTATAACTGCGAAAATCCGGCTAAGTGATTGAAATTTATTGGAGGCGAGTACCGGAATCGAACCGGTGTACACGGATTTGCAATCCGGAAAATTTCATTGATTTCAAAGGGAAAAATTGTAAACGGACTTGTTTCGTTCAGGGTCACTTTTCAATAGGTTACGAGGCCCAAGTAAACGGTTTTTCACAGGCTCGTGCTCTGGCGACAAGGCAAAGAAAAACCGCTGAGGGGGCGGCCACCCACCTCAACGGCATAGAAGAATATTTCCATCACAATACCTACGGCATTTCTGGTCTGACCTCAACCCAATTGGCGGTGAGATCATGAGCTGGCGTATCGCAAATGAATGCGCCGAGCGCCGCTTTGGCAGTGCTGCGCGCAAGCAGATCATCATGTTCTTGGCCGACAAGGCGAGCGATGACGGCTCTGGGATCTGGTGCTCCAAAGGGACGATCCAGCGCCACACCGAGCTTAGTGAGAGCACGGTGAAGCGCACCATCATCGACTTCCTGCGTGAAGGCATTCTGATCGAGACTGGGCGTCGACACTGCAAGAACGGCTACACTGTCATTTACCGCATCGTTCTGGAGCGCGTGGCCGCGCTCGAACCCACGGCAGAGCCAGACATTGAGACGGGGGTCACTGTGAACCCCGTCCAGCCTGAACCCGGTACGGGGTCCACGGTGAACGGGGTACGGGGTTCACGGTGGACCCCAAACCATCCTAAAACCATCCATAAACCACCTACGCGCAGGCGCGAGGTGGCGGCGGAGGTCGAAGATATTGAATCTAAGAAGATCCTAGCGGCCTTTCCCGAGGACAGGATCCGAGACCGGCGAACCAGTCTGCGTCTGATCTCAGAGGCTATGAAAGCCGGAGTGAAGCCCGATGACCTGCTGCAGGCGGTCAAAGCCTATGCGGAGGAAAGCAAGGGCTATACGCGCAGCAAGGTCTGTTTCTCGGACAACTGGCTCAAGATGCGCCGGTGGGAGAAGGGACTGGCCCAGATCCAAGCCGACCGCGAGAAGGCGCGAGAGGCTGAAGCCAAGGGCCGTGCGAGCCTCGCCGAATGGATCCACGAGCGCCATCCCCTGTGCCGCCATATCACGAACCGCCAGATCGAGGACTTGATCGCGTCAAAGCTGGTGACGCCCGAGCAGGTGCGCGCTGCGGGGCTGCAGGCATGAGTGCGGCTCGATTGTTACGTTATGACGTAAAAAGTAAATATTTACGTTGCAGCGTAATTTGCTTTAATTTACGCTGTGCCGTAAAAGGAGCCACATCATGGACCTCACAGCACGAACGGCCGAGCAGATTGGGGAGGCACTTCGCCGGACGCGCAAAGCGCGCGGCTGGACCCAAAGCGATATCAGCGCGCGTACAAATTTGCGCGTCGCGACGATTTCGTCGCTCGAGAATGGCGACGCAGGAACCAAGCTCGCCACTGTGCTCGCCGTCATGGCCGCGCTTGGGCTTGAGTTCCGATTGGTGGAGCGCGGTGGTTCGCTTGAGATTGAGGACATCTTCTGATGGCAAAACACGGGCGTAGCGGCACGATGCAAGTGCTTCTGAACGGACGGTTGGTGGGGGCTTTGCGTCTCGCTGGTTCAGGCGCAATCAGCTTCACCTATGATCCGGACTGGCTGTCCTGGGAACATGCCATGCCCATCTCGCTGTCCCTTCCTTTGCGCGAAGAGGCGCACCAAGGCGGACCTGTAATCGCTTATTTGGAAAACCTGCTGCCGGATAATCAGGCGATACGCGAACGCGTTGCCGCTCGGGTGCGTGCTGGCGGTACGGACGCATGGCACATGCTGGAGAAGATCGGGCGCGATTGCGTGGGGGCTTTGCAGTTTGTTTCGGGTGAGATCCCCGAAGTTGGTGCACTCGAAGGTGAGCCAGTATGTGAAGCGCAGATAGCGGATATGCTGCGTAACCTTGCAAGCGCTCCGCTTGGCTTGGATGAGGAAGACGACTTTCGCATTTCCATCGCAGGGGCTCAGGAGAAGACAGCTCTGCTGCGCCATGAGGGCGCGTGGATACGTCCATCGGGACTTACCCCTACAACTCATATCCTAAAGACGCAGCTTGGCGTCCTGCCAGCGGGGATTGATTTGTCCGACAGCGTCGAGAACGAGTATTTCTGCATGAGCTTTTGCCGCGCCATGGGCATGGATGTGGCGCAGGTCGAGATTGCCGACTTTGAAGACGTACGGAGCCTTGTTGTGACGCGGTTTGACCGGCGCTGGACCAAGGATGGCCGATTGATCCGCCTCCCGCAGGAAGACTTTTGTCAGGCGCTTACAGTTCCACCCAGTCAGAAATACCAAATGGATGGCGGGCCGGGGATCACCGAAGGGATCGGGTTGCTGACAGGCAGTGATAACCCCGAGGCGGATCAGCGCGTGTTCTTCCGCTCGCAAGTGCTGTTTTGGCTTTTAGGGGCGACAGATGGGCACGCGAAGAATTTCAGCATCGCACTGCGCCCTGGTGGTTTCCGTTTGACCCCGCTTTATGACGTGCTGAGCGCACAGAAAGCTGTGGATGACGGTCAAATACGTCAGAACCGGATGCGCCTCGCGATGGCGGTCGACGGGCACTATCGGATCAATGAGGTGGTACCTCGCCATTTCCTGCAGGCTGCAAAGGCGGCTGGCTTTGGTGTGGCGGTGGCGGAAGAGGTCTTGTCGGACATCGCGACAGAGCTTGAACCCGCCTTGGACAAGACACTAGCCGACCTGCCGGATGGGTTTCCGCACCTATTGGCGGAAGCCATTGTTGCTGGCGCACGACGTCGGGCGGCTGCCTTTCATGCCGCATGATCCGCAGATCATATTTCCGCTTTATGGTCGGTAGATCATAGCTTCAAAACTGGTGACGCCTGAGCAGGTGCGCGCGAGGGGCTGCAGGCGTGACTTTCGAAGGCAGGGACCGCAGTCGTTCCGCGCGAACAGGCGCGTTGTATGAGTGTGGTGAGGTGACCGAGTTGTGTTTCGTATTGGCAACCTTAATACGCTCAATGTTATATTGAGATAACATAAGGTGTGACTGGTGTGGCGGCGTTGGGTTATGGAGCTAGGTGGCGAAAATTGACATGAATGTTTTTTCAGTATAACGTTATAATGCGTAACGTCACCTGGAGATATCATTATGGCTGTTCCGATCAAAATGCCCAGGGCGGCCCGTAAGGAGCTCGTGACACTTGGAGAAAACATTCGTGTTGCGCGACTGCGCCGCAAGTTGACCGCTGAGATTGTCGCGCAGCGCGCTGGCACAACGCGGCAGACAATTGCCAAGATCGAAAGCGGCAACCCCGCAGTCAAGATCGGCACTTACGTGGCAGTGCTGCAGGCGCTCGGCCTTCTGAAAGGCTGGGGGGACCTCGATGATCCGGTTGGTGAGCAAATGGCCCTGGATGACCTCCCGCAGCGTGCGAGACTGAAAAATGGTTGAGGTCTGGATCGACTGGAAAGGTTTGAAACGGGTCGGCACGCTTCACCGCACAGCGGGGCGCGGCCGAGAGCGGGTGTCCTTCACCTATCATGACGACTGGCTTGCCGACGAAAATGCCTTTGGGCTTTCGCCGGACATGCCTCTCGTTAAAGGGCAATTCGTGCCTGAGGCCGGGCAGGACATGCTTGCACCGCTTGGGGACTCTGCCCCCGATACCTGGGGGCGAACGGTGATGCGGCGCTATGAGGGGCGCATGGCAGAGGCCGAGGGGCGACGCTCGAGAACACTGCAAGAAACCGACTACCTGCTTGGTGTGAATGATGAGACCCGATTGGGTGCGCTGCGCTTCAAGGTTGATGGCGAGTTTCAAGCGCCCGAGGGCATTGGCGTGCCTGCTCTCGTGGGCCTCGGGGATTTGCTTCATGCCTCGCAACGCGTTCTTCGCGGGGAGGAGACCGCCGAGGATCTTCAAATGCTGTTTGCTCCGGGAAGTTCTCTGGGTGGCGCTCGGCCAAAGGCCAGCATCCTTGACCAACACGGCCGTCTTTCTGTCGCCAAGTTCCCGAAAGAGACGGACACATATTGTGTGGAACGCTGGGAAGCCATCGCACTGGAGCTGGCAAGACGCGCCGGAATCACGGTTTCGGACCACACGCTTGAGATGGCTGGAGACAAACCGGTTTTCTTGTCCCATCGGTTTGATCGGAACGATGACGGCAGGATCCCGTTCATCTCAGCTATGGCGATGCTGGGCGGCAAAGATGGCGAAAGCTATAGCTATTTGGATCTGGCAGATATTATCACCTCAGAAAGCGTCACTCCGGACCAAGACCGAGAAGAGCTCTACAGACGCGTCGCTTTCTCCATTCTCGTGACGAACCTAGATGACCACATGCGCAATCACGGATTTCTGCGCTGGCGGGGCGGATGGCACCTCTCACCGGCCTACGACATCAACCCTGTGCCGAACCAACCGCGTATGCTTAAGAGCTACGTTGATGACGACAATCCGGATGCCAGTATTGCTCTGCACCGCGCGCAACATGAATCCTATCTTCTGGAGCGCGGCGAGGCCGATCGCATAATTGCAGAGGTGGCCGAGGCGACCATGGCTTGGCGTGAAGTCGCTCGCGCATTGGGGGCTCCGGAGAAGGAGATCAGGGAGATGACGACAGCCTTCGAGCACGAGGAAGCGGATTTGGCGCGAGCGTGAACTGGGGCGGGTGTCGAATTGGCTTGAGCGAAAGCCGTTTAGCTGCAGCGGGCTATTGAGGTCCTTCGCCATTGCGATGCGGGATGACGAGGCAGGTCGATTTTGGGGTGCCAAGTTCGGCCCCTCAACGCCGTGTTTCTGATTGCTGAACATAAGCGGGCAGCCGTGTCAGACGCGGTGCAAGCCCCGCTTCAACAAGAAAATTCCCCTGCGCCAGCGCATTCCTCGCGAGGCAACTTTATTGCTGACAGCCCCTTGGTGCCAGCTTTGGTCATGTTCATCGAAACACTCAAAGTGAGGATCAAAAAATGGCTACTCAAACTCTGAAACTGAACGTCAAATCCGGCGAAAAAGACGGCAAGAACTTCTGGGACCGCTGCGGCGTCCTCTTCGTCAACACCGACGACAGCGGCAACATCACTTCGATCAACGTCAAACACAGCATGTTCCCCGATGTCGAAATGGTCGCCTTCCCGCGCCGCGATGAAGAACCGGTCACCGAGTGACCTCAGTGCCAGGGCGGGTTGCCCGCCCTAGCATTCATCGCCCAAACCTCCTGCTTCCTCGGCCTTTAATCACCTGCTCCAGTTGCCTTTTTTGTTGCTCGGCTTCGACCTGATGTTCCTTGCAACAACTTCCACAGCTACATCTGTAGAACCCGTTTTCACACTTGCCGAGGTCTCGACTGTCGATAATCTTGTTACACTTATGACCAAGGCAATGATTCAAGTAGTGCTTTGCATCCCTGTCAGCACACTTTGGATTGTCACAATAGAAAACGGTAGCTCTGTAGGCCGCGATGAGTTGCTTGGTAATAGTCGACTGCGTAACAGGATCGAAAACTCTGATTTCGACTCTAGAATACTTGAAATCGGGCTTCATCAAATCTCCGCAGCAACGGCAATCCAACACCGCGCGAAGGTCCTTCAACCGGTTGAAATAGCCCGCAAGCTTGATTGGAAAATCCCTACGTGAGGGCTGATCCGCTTTTTCGTATGACCTACCGAAGTAGCTAAGCCAGTCGTAGATATTGAACTCCAAAAAATGTTTATCGAGGTCAGGCATGATTTGAGGATCGTCACACCTGCGCCCTCTGCATAGAAATAGCTCTTTTTTTTGCCAAAACGTCGCTTCACAAGACAAATGAGGTCCAAGCGTTCGACAGCTTGGAAACAACTTTAGGAAGCCGGGATGATCGACGTCTAACTGACCGCTCAACAAAGCTTCCCATAACTCGTGAAAAAATGCGGCTTCAACCGTCAGATCATCATTTCCGTCCCAGATTAGCGGGAATAGTCTGCTTAAGACAAAGGTTTCGGGATCGCGAGACATGCGGCCAGAGCGCTCAACGTCGTCGACGAAGCTCCGATCCTTAGAGAAAACTTTCTGTTTGATTAGGGGAAGTTCAAAAAACGGAACCAATGCTGGACATGATAAAAGTTCATCAAATCCTGTGAAGCTCCGGTGAAAGGTTTCGCGCACGTAGTCTAGTAAAACTATACGGTTAGTCACTTCCTGCGAACTTGTGAATCGTTTCCGAAGTGCCTGGTCGACGAACAGCTTGATGTCGTCAGTATGGCGATCAAGAATATTGGGATCATTGATCAAGCCCTCAAACACACATGCCAGGATAAAGCTGATGGACAGATCATTGATTTTATGTTGGAAAAATGAATCCCGTTCCGCTGACGACTTTCCTCTGAGCCACTGAAAAGATCGGGCATGTTCATTATCAAAATGGCATTTGGGGACGTACTTGAAGGTGTGGTCGATGGTTTCGAGTTCGTCAAAACTCAAAGGTTTCAACAAACGTGTTTGGGTTGCACTGTCGGCTAAAAGCTCACCCACGACGTAAAGCGCAGCCTTCGATCTGGGCAGTACCTCTTCCAAGAAACCTGTAGCCCATTCATTGTCCTTGCGATTCACGAGAGATCGAAGAACATTCCGGTACTTGGCGGTGAGCAGAACTTTCTGGAACCCTTCGATGTCGTAAAGATATTCAATCAGTGGCTCCGTGTTAAAAGTCTCCGGAGCGTCACAAATGGCTACTTCAACAGCATGCTTCTTGTCGGCCTCTTTCGCGTCAACAGTGAAGATTGCAAAATTGCCTTCCTCTGGTACCACGCCACCTAGCTGGCTGGCGTGGACAAAAAGATCGTCCCCGTCGATGCTTTCAATGAAGCCGTACTGGTTCTCTTTACCAGTCTTCTTATTGATACCTCCAAACCACTTCACGAAGCCAACAGACGTGCGTCGCCTAGGACTACCTTGCAACAGCATCAATCATTCTCCCACCGTGGTATGGTATCTTCGGCCCGCATGTTTCCTTGTCGATGCATAATCTATTTCTGCCGCACATAGGTCACATAGAAGTTCTTCAGCATGCGGTGCTCCTGCAGGCGGTCGGCTAGGCTGAACCCGTCACGTCGCATGGGCGCTTGGAAAATATCCAGACCGCGATCGAGAACGATTTTCCAGCCGGTATCGGTGACGATATCTCTGGAATGAGCAGTCCCGGAACCATCAAATGCCCAGGTGAAATCAACCCCTGAACCGATGCATGCTTCGGTAATGCTCTCGAGCAACTCGCGTTGCTTTTGGACGTTTCCGTCATCAGGCCCCGTGACAAGATGGATGGCCACTTGATCTTCTAACGCCTTGCGCTGGATGACCATCTCGACGAATTCCATCATGTTCTTGATCTGGTAAAAATAGCGAATGTAGGGGTCTGTCACTACGATCCGCGATGCACCGTCCAGATAAGGCCCAAACAGTTTATCATAGCTGACGCCCTTTCGGTTTTCGGCGAATACGTGGTGACCCTCTTCGGCGCGCGACTTGGTGGGCGCTGAGGTCTCCGATGTCTCGCGTGGCTCATGTTCGACTTCGATGACGTCATCTTCGACAGCATCAGTGGATTGATCCTGCTGCTTCGGGTCTAAGGCAGGTTTCAGATAGTAGAATTGGGGGAACTCTTGCTCTTCGACGGTCTGGACGCGCCGCTTTTCCCCGTCAGAGCCAGTGTAGAAGAAGTCCACATCTGGATAGGTCGCATCGATCCGAAACAGTTGGTCCTTAACGCGCTTTCGGCTTTCCAGTGCGAGCTGCAAAAGCTCTTCAACGTCATCGGCTGTTTCATCTCCGGCAGGAAAAATCACCTTCAGAAAGCCTGACATGGTTTTGTAGACGGCGTCCCGATCACGGGTTGAAATCTTCTCGCTGACTTTGAAATGCAGGTCCGGCCGGTTGGAGAAGTCTTCTTGGCGCAAATGGCGAAGGATCTCGGCGAGGTAGTCGACAATGAACCCGTAGCCAGTGGTGAACATCTCACCTCGGATCACGTCGATCTCCCAGCCAGGCAGATATGCGTGGAGACGGTCAATGAATGCAGAGTCATGGAACTGGGGCGGCAGTGCTTCGAACAAGTCGCTGTTCTTGAGCATGAATGGCACATTGTGGTCTGTGTTGCCGACAAATGCGAAGCTCGCTTCTGCCCCCATGGGGTTAACCCCGCGCGAGAAGGTCTTGTTTGCCATGTAGTTTTTCATAATATCGACGAGCGCTTTGTTGGCAGTCTTCTCGCGTCCGGCGAACTCATCGAAGGCGACAACATCCCAGTAGCCGACCAACCCAATCCGGCCATTCGAATTGTTTACAAACAACTTCGGTATGCTCACTTCGCCGCCTGAAATCAGCTGCCCGTGTGGCGAAAACTCAGAGTAAATATGCGATTTACCGGTTCCCTTTGGGCCAAGTTCGATGATGTTGTAGTTTCGTTCGACGAAGGGGATCAGGCGCATCAGCTGCAGGAGCTTGCTTCGGCGTCCGAAGGCTTCAGGATTGAAGCCGATCGACTGCATCAGGAGATCGATCCACTCGTCTTTGGTAAATTGCGCGCGCGCCTTTTTGTACCCCTCGTAATCGACCTTTGCGATCTGAATGGGTTTGATGGTCTCGAGCACCCACGGGGATGTTCGCGCGTCCTCTGAAAACTCGTATTGGACATCAGCAATACACCATACGCCGGTCACAAGCAGCTTTGGATGCGCTTTGACCGTGCCGCTATCCACCGCAACCTTTTTGATGCCCAAGTTGTCGAACGTGGCTTCGTAGCTGTCTGTTTTTTCGTTCAGCGAGACGCTGATTTGGTCGATGACCTTGTAGCGTCCCTTTTCCTTGATCGTGGATTGGATCAGTCCCGCTTCGCTTCTGTGAACGTAGTGCTTTCTGAGGATTTCTTTGACGGTTTCAATGCCGCTCTCAATCGATGCTTCATCGTCAGTCGCACAGTACTGCCCGAGCAGGTATTCGAGGACATAGGTTGGAACGATTGCGTTGCCCTTGACCGCTTTCACAAGGTCTTTGCGGACCACGTAGCCCGCGAAATGCTCGTTAATTTTTTCGTCGAGTGCGCTCATGATAGGTCCTTAAAAGTCGAAATCTGTCGATATGCCACGACGCAGTTGGAAACGGTGGCTTGTGTAATCCTCGAAGTGGCTCGTCTTGCCGATACGTTCGCGAAGCTTGAGGAAGACGTCCTGGTTGTTGAACCGATCAGCATCGCGAGAAAGCAGGAACTTGATGGGCAGCTCCCGTTCGCGCGCATTTTGCGAGGTGTAGTCAAAAGTCAGCGGGTGCTCATCTGAAATGAGCGTGTCGTCCGAAGCGTAAATCCCAGCAAGAACATCACGTTGTTGCTGCTTCTCTGAAACCGGCTGTGTTTGATAGAGAGTGACCGCTGTTTGGCCGGAAGAGATCAGGCTTTTTCCAGTTACGATGATCTGCACTTCAACTTTTTCGACATCGGCTTCGCGTCGTTTACCAACGCGGAGTACGGGAACAATGACTGTCCGTCGTCATATAAAATGGGACATCAGAGCGGTTTGAGCAATGGAGGCTCTGGCTCGTTTGTGTGACTGATTATGCGGCTTGTTTTTGATGTTGCAAGCGGCGGTGTAGGATTGTCTGTTTCTTGACCCTTTTCCTT
>NZ_JBSXNV010000012.1:0-6598 GCF_056857795.1 Aliiroseovarius sp. B-4 | reverse complement strand
TATTCTCAGGAATTGAGGCGCATGGAAATATACGACCTCGTAGACGCGCTGCAGGCGCATCAAGGGCAACGGCACTCCACATCATGCTGTCAAGCAAGCGAAACGTGCTCGATTCGCCGACAGCCCCATTACGGCATCTTTCGCTTTTCAGGGTGACGGGGGTCAGACCGCGCTGACCTCCAAGGCTTGGTCAGGACTTGGGTTCGACCTCCCGTTTCGCATCAATCAATGCCTGTGCGGCCTGCATCACCTGAACCTGAGGTGTTCCCGAGCGTGCATCCTCCAGCGCGGCCTGTACCTGCGCGCAAAACCACGTGTCATAAGAATTCGCTTTAGCGACCACGGAAGTGCTCCTCGAGACCCGGGCCGAGAAGCCTGCCGAGGTCATCGGGCATGTCTGCAACGCGCACAGCAATTGGGAAACGGTGCCCCGTCAGGTCAGGCGCGCCTTGTTCATCGGTGCCGAAATCCGGCCCTTCCTTATCCGTTGGGTCCATTGCGATTTCTCCCACTTTACTATGGGTCGTTGCTACATCACCCAGCGTGGTGACGTAAACGGCAATGCCATTGTGGTCAAATCAAGTCGGGCCACTTAGGATTCGAATTCCGGAGGGGGCAGAATCCTACGTGAAGCTCAAAGCCGCCGTTCATTGAAAGCGCGGCGAAATCTGACTCAGAGCCCAGAGTGAGCGATGCTGCGCGCTCCACCAATGTCAGTTTTGGTGGTGATCGGCGAAATTGTGTATTTTTGGAAGCACCGCCAAAAGCTCTACAAAGTGTTCGCGGTGCGCGGTATCACGGGAACCCCGCACGCATGTATGCGATGATTTTCCAGATTTCTTCTTCAGTCAGCGCTTCCCTGAAGGCTGGCATTTCTGTTCCGAAGCGCTGACCGCCCTCAGAAATTGCCCAGAGCAGATACTCGTCTCCCGACATCGGCATCTGAACAAACCATCTAAGGAGAGCCGGAGAAGGCACGAGAGACCGACCGGCCTCACCATCCCCGAGACCCTCGGCTCCATGACAACTTGCGCAGTTCGCTGTGTATAGCGTCTGGCCTTCCGCGATAACTTCAGGCGTCGCGCGAATAGTGCTCCGAGCGCCCCGATAAGCTGCGGGCACGCACTCGTTCATGTAAGTCCAATGTCGTTGCATGCGCTGTTGCTGGCCCGGACCCATGTTGCCGTGTCCCCAGCCAGGCATGCGTTCAGACCACATGTGGTTCGGTCCCATTGGCCCGTGACCCCACCCAATCGCCTCGCTGCTGCTGTGCGAAGGCTACAGTAGCAGAGATCATACACACCGCAACCATACCAAAATAGCGTGATTTATGCTGCTTCATAGTCTTCTCCTTATGGTTTCCGATCAATGAAATTGCCGTCAGGCTGCTTCGTAACTCGTGAACACTTCGGTGTTACCGTCGCGCCGGATCAGAAATACATCGTAGGCTTCACGCTGATCTTCTGGCCCATTCCGTGTGATCCATAGGGCATGCCGGGAACGGCGAGACCGACTGCGTCTCGGCGTTCGTCCAGAAGGCGACGAATGTCTGCTGCGGGCACATGGCCCTCGATCATATAGCCTTCGATCTCGCCTGTGTGGCACGATATCATCTCTTGGGGGATGCCATTGTCCAACTTGTGTCGGACCAGCAGTGTTCCAAAGCTGCGCTCCTCGGTCACACGGAAGCCTTCAGCCCGAAGAATATCAGCCCAAACCCGGCAACAGCTGCAATTCGGGTCCTTAAGAACGTGGATCGACGGAGCTCCCTGCGCAATCGCGGCGAAGGGTGCAATGCTGGTAAGACCTACAGCGGCTATAATAATTTGACGGCGCGTTACATGAATATCAGTCGTCCTTTAGCTCTGTCCTAGTCTATTTCATCGCTTAGTGGCTGCTTATCTCCCGCGATAGTTGTCGCAGGCCTCAACGCCCCCTGCGACCACATCGAGAAGTGCGTCCACATCGCTCAACAGCGTTGCGATACGTGCGCTACTGATACGGTAGCGGATGAAGCGCCCATCTCGGTCGCTGTTAACTAGCCCGCACTCCAACAAGCATCGCAAGTGGTTGGATACGTTTGGTTGTGATAGTCCCGTACGCTCGACGAGTTCGTGAACAACCAGCGGCTCCCCGCACAGCGCGCCGAGAATAGACAAGCGGCTTGGGTCGGCAAAGCCGCGAAATAGTTTTGCGCGTTGTTCAATGGTACCGACCTTGCGGTCCACAACGATCTGCGTCATATCATTGCTCACTGATATATTATCCTTTGATCCACTTTAGCAGGAGAACTGCGATCATGGCCAACGCAGAAAGCGCGATAGCAGATATCCCATCCTTTCGTTACCGCGTTTCCGGCATGGATTGCGCCAAGGATGCCGCCCAGATCGAGCGGGCGGTGCAATCTGCGGGTATCGCGCCTGACGCCGTGAAAGTGTCTACTGCAACGCACATAATGACTTTGAGAGCTCCCGAAGCGCGCTTGCCGGAAATTGAAAAAGCCGTCGAGACAACAGGGTATGGGTTTGACCGCATCGAGAGCGACGAAGATATTCAGCAAGGTACGGCCCATCAGGACCCTGGCTATCGCCGCGCGCTCTGGATCGTTGTGATCCTGAATGTTGGTTATGGCGTTCTTGAAATGATCGGCGGGTTCATTGCCGGGTCACAGGCCGTGAAGGCCGACGCGCTGGATTTTATTGGTGATGGCGCGATCACCTTCCTCGGCCTGCTGGCCATCGGTTGGAGTCTTCTCTGGCGGGCGCGGTCGGCCCTGATCCAGGGCATCTTCCTTGCCCTGCTTGGTCTTGGCGTCTTTGGGACAACCATCATGCGGGCATTCGAGCCGACAACCCCAGACGCCACGCTGATGGGGCTTCTGGGCCTGATTGCTCTTGTGATCAATGTCATCTCCGTGCTGCCGTTGCTGCAGTACCGGAAGGGGGACGCGAACATGCGTGCCGTCTGGCTGTTCTCGCGCAACGACGCCATTGGCAATGCGGCAGTCGTTGTCGCGGCCGGTCTGGTGGTTTGGCTGGGTAGCGCGTGGCCCGACCTCATTGTCGCCTTCGGCATCGCCGGGTTATTCCTGCATTCTTCCTGGTCGATCATCCGCGACGCGCGGGCCGATCTGAAGGCGGCGGCATGAACAACCGCGTTCTGGGTGGGCTCTGTGCGATTGCAGCTTTCGGTCTCGATCAGGGCACCAAGGCGCTTGCCCTGAACACCCCGGCGCTTGAACATGGGGTCGAGGTTCTGCCCTTTCTCAATCTCGTTCGTGTTCTGAACGATGGCGTCAGCTTCGGTATGCTCGGCGGGATCGTACCCTGGTGGGGTCTCATCGCGCTTGCTACCGCGATCATGGCAGGGCTGCTAATCTGGTTGTGGCGCGCGCTAGATAGGCTGACGGCTGCTGCTCTCGGTATGATCATCGGCGGTGCGCTCGGCAACGTCTTCGACCGGCTGCGCTATCAGGCCGTCCCTGACTTTCTCGACTTCCATTACGGGTCATACCACTGGCCGTCCTTCAACTTGGCTGACGTGGCGATCTTTTGTGGGGCGGCACTGCTGTTCTGGGACGGCTTTCGCGCCTCGAAAGTCAGGCCGGAAAATCGGGAACAAGACAATCGCAAGGGAGATGTCACGGGGGGATAACAGCTAACAGGCAAAGAACTTTGGGAGGGAATTCGGCTTGCGACTGATTGATTGGATTGACCGTGGCATTCGCGGCATCGGCGTCGTGACTGCGTGGCTGACAGTTGTTTCGATTGCTGCTTATGGCGCGCTTCAGATGCTGGATCGCAAGCTACAACTTGGCGTGTCGAGCTATTTGCCGGACCTGTCCACGTCACTGCTGTTCATCCTAATTTTCTTGACCTTTGGGTATACCTATCTGCGCGACGGTCACGTGCGCGTTGATGTTCTTCGCAGACATTGGTCCGCCCGCCGCATTGCTTGGATCGAACTGATTGGCGGCCTTTTTGTCCTTCTGCCGCTCGCCGCCATCCTGACCTACTACGGATGGGACGGCCTGATGCGCACCACAAAATACGCCGAGACCCAAGTGTGGGCACAACGCATAGCGGGGGTCATAGGCCCCATCTTGCTGGCTTTTGCGGGGATGATCGTCGCCCTTCGCAACATCGGCTTTCTGGCAGAGAGACGTGCGCAAGGCGCACCGGACCAAGCAAGCGGCCTGCACAATGGTGAATGAGGTCCTCACGGTTGCCATGCTTGTCGTGATGGCGATTGGGGTTTTCAGTGGCTTTCCGGTGGCGCTGGTGCTCGCGGGGACAGGCTTCTTGGGGTTTGTCGCTGCGGTTTGGGTGGGGATCACTGATTTTCAGCATCTGGGGCTGATCTACCTGCGGGCCCGTGGTGTACTGACCAATGAATCAGTCCAATTCACCAGCGTTCCAATGCTGATTTTTCTTGGCCTGATCCTGAATGCCAGCGGCGTTGCCGAAACCATGTTTCGCTTGCTGGGGCGTCTTCTGACAGGCGTTCCCGGTCGCTACGCCATTGCGACTTTGCTGATCGGCCTCGTTCTTGCGCCCGCCGCCGGGGTGATCGGTGCTTCCGTCATAACTGTGGCGTTGGTGGCCTATGCCCCGATGATGGCGTCGGGCTACGCACCGCGAACCGCAGGAGGCGCTGTCGCAGCTTCTGGAGCATTGGGTGTCGTGTTCCCGCCAGCCGTGATGCTGTTCTTCATCTCGAACGTGTTCTATCTGCGCATCGGATTGATGTATGTGGCCCTCATCGTACCTGTGCTTCTGATGGTCATGGCCTTCGCGGTCTACTTTGCGGTCACCTTGAGAAAAACGGTCGAAATCCCGCTGGACGCACCCAAGACCAATCTTGTGTCAGACCTCTTGTTTGTACTCGCGTCTGTCGCGGTTATCGCATCCATTCCGCTCAGCATCATTCTGGGCTTTGCGACACTAACAGAGGCGGCTGGAGTAGGGGTGTTTGGCGCGCTTTTGGTTGCTCTGGCGCGAAAGCGTCTGTCTTTCTCGTCGTTAAACTCTGTCACGGTGCAGACAAGCACGATGACGTCGATGGTCTTCTTCATCGTACTTGGCGCATCGGTGTTTTCGCTCAGTTTCCACCTCGTTGGTGGACCAAATGTGATCTTCGACTGGATATCCGCATTCGATCTCACCCGGTGGGAACTGTTGGCCATGCTCCTTGGCGTGATCATCATACTTTGGTTTGTTTTTGACTGGATCGAGGTGCTGCTGGTCTTTGTACCCGTACTGATGCCGATTATTTCAGAGCTCGACTTCGCAGATCACGTCGGCTCTGCCTACTTTGCACAAATCTGGATCGCTGGCCTGATAGCCTTGGCGTTGCAGACGTCTTTTCTGACGCCCCCTTTCGGTTATGCCCTGTTCTTTGCCAAGATGGCCGCACCGAAGGGTATCAATCTGTCTGATATCTATCGCGGAGCGGTACCCCTTGTTGCCATTGAGATTGCATTGATCGCGGCGCTGATCTCGTTTCCTCAGCTTATCACTTGGCTGCCCGAAATGGCCCTTGGGGATGCCGATGCGTCGCAATTGATACAGCGGTGAGTGATGTAGCCTGCAGCGGGGGAAAGCATTCCCTTGTGGGTTCTCTAGGTTTAACCGTTTTTTCGGATTGAGCTGAAGCGGCCACTGGCGCAGCCGCAGCGAAATGGTGCTTAGTCCCGCATCTTACCAGTTCGTACACGATGCAGCGAACGGCAGGTGTACGAATAAGGAGGGACTTCTGAGAATTTCATCGTACCAGCCATATGACACACCAATGTCGCCTATTTCACTTGGCCCAAGGGTGACGGGAGATTGAAACGCATAATGCCCCCCTTACTGGCGGCCTTAGCGTGGGATTCCGCCCCCTCCGGCATTCGACCCCACTTACCGATCTGGCGCCGCTTCAAGGGAAGTTTCGAACCGCTTGTTCGCCGCCGCTGCTTCTTTCAAGAGCGCGTCGAAATTGTCAGGTGGGTTGCCATCTTCCAGCATCCCTTTGAACGTCGCATAGGCATCCGTCTTGCTGCCATAGGCGCGCAGGGTCTTGTCGTCGTTCACCCAGGCCACCACGATGACCTTCGCATCGCTGTTGAACCGATAGAACAGCCGATACTGCTGGAAGAATTTCGCCCGAAACCAGTGCTTGCGGTGATCGCCGAGTGTGCCGCCTTGCCGGAAGGCGGCGGCACCCGGATCTGCCGGTATGGCCTCGGTGACCAGCTTGAAGATGGCGGCCAGCCGTTTCGTCGGGTTTTTCTTGCGCCAGGTCTTAGGATCGCGTGCCTTACGCGCCTCGACCTCTTCAATCAGCCCTTCGAGCTGATCCAGAAAGAGCGGATGCGCATAAATCGACCATCCGTTTACGACAAGGGGCGCTTGGGCGGGCACGCTATCGCCGCTCATTCATCCTCGAGCGATAGCGGCGCATCGAGATCGACGTCAACGTCTCCGACCAGTGCTGCAAGACGGTCATGCAAAGCCCCATCGAACGCCCGAATGCGGTCCGGATGCGCCTTGATATCGGCCTCGACAAAATCGAGAAAGGCTCCGAGCACGGGATCTTCCTCGTCGCTGCGCACGGG
>NZ_JBSXNV010000011.1:0-2500 GCF_056857795.1 Aliiroseovarius sp. B-4 | reverse complement strand
TGGTCTATCTAGCAAGCTTAAGCCGTTAGGTGTAGGCGCAGCGAAAGCGAGTCTTAATAGGGCGCATGAGTTAGGTGGATCAGACCCGAAACCGAGTGATCTAGGCATGGCCAGGTTGAAGGTGCGGTAACACGCACTGGAGGACCGAACCCACATCTGTTGAAAAAGATCGGGATGAGCTGTGCCTAGGGGTGAAAGGCCAATCAAACTCGGAGATAGCTGGTTCTCTGCGAAATCTATTTAGGTAGAGCGTCATACGAATACTCTCGGGGGTAGAGCACTGAATGGGTAATGGGGGCCTACAGCCTTACTGATCCTAATCAAACTCCGAATACCGAGAAGTACTATATGGCAGACACACAGCGGATGCTAACGTCCGTTGTGGAGAGGGAAACAACCCTGACCTACAGCTAAGGCCCCTAATTCATGGCTAAGTGGGAAAGCAGGTGAGACGACCAAAACAACCAGGAGGTTGGCTTAGAAGCAGCCATCCTTTAAAGATAGCGTAACAGCTCACTGGTCTAATTTAAGTTGTCTTGCGGCGAAGATGTACCGGGGCTCAAGCCATGAGCCGAAGCTTAGGGTGTGCACTTTGTGCATGCGGTAGCAGAGCGTAGTGTGACATAGTTCCGTTCCTCATTAATGTCTTCGGGCATGTTTGAGGATTGGAGCTTTCTGTGAAGCCGGCCTGTGAGGGATCCGGTGGAGAGATCACTAGTGAGAATGATGACATGAGTAGCGACAAACAGGGTGAGAGACCCTGTCGCCGAAAATCCAAGGGTTCCTGCTTAAAGCTAATCTGAGCAGGGTAAGCCGACCCCTAAGGCGAGGCCGAAAGGCGTAGTCGATGGGAACCAGGTTAATATTCCTGGGCCATGAGGTGGTGACGGATCTCGAAGGTAGTTCATCCTTATCGGATTGAATGGGCTGCTGAGAGGTTCCTGGAAATAGCCCCTCTGTTAGATCGTACCCTAAACCGACACAGGTGGATAGGTAGAGCATACCAAGGCGCTTGAGAGAACGATGTTGAAGGAACTCGGCAAAATACCTCCGTAAGTTCGCGAGAAGGAGGCCCAGTTTCTACGCAAGTATTGACTGGGGGCACAAACCAGGGGGTGGCGACTGTTTACTAAAAACACAGGGCTCTGCGAAGTCGCAAGACGACGTATAGGGTCTGACGCCTGCCCGGTGCCGGAAGGTTAAAAGGAGGTGTGCAAGCACCGAATTGAAGCCCCGGTAAACGGCGGCCGTAACTATAACGGTCCTAAGGTAGCGAAATTCCTTGTCGGGTAAGTTCCGACCTGCACGAATGGCGTAACGACTTCCCCGCTGTCTCCAACATCGACTCAGCGAAATTGAATTGCCTGTCAAGATGCAGGCTTCCCGCGGTTAGACGGAAAGACCCCGTGCACCTTTACTACAGCTTCGCACTGGCATCAGGCACAACATGTGCAGAATAGGTGGTGGGCTTTGAAGCAGGGACGCCAGTTCCTGTGGAGCCTCCTTTGAGATACCACCCTTGTTCTGCTTGATGTCTAACCGCGGTCCGTTATCCGGATCCGGGACCCTGCGTGGCGGGTAGTTTGACTGGGGCGGTCGCCTCCTAAAGAGTAACGGAGGCGCGCGAAGGTTGGCTCAGAGCGGTCGGAAATCGCTCGTTGAGTGCAATGGCAGAAGCCAGCCTGACTGCGAGACTGACAAGTCGAGCAGAGTCGAAAGACGGCCATAGTGATCCGGTGGTCCCGAGTGGAAGGGCCATCGCTCAACGGATAAAAGGTACGCCGGGGATAACAGGCTGATACTGCCCAAGAGTCCATATCGACGGCAGTGTTTGGCACCTCGATGTCGGCTCATCTCATCCTGGGGCTGGAGCAGGTCCCAAGGGTATGGCTGTTCGCCATTTAAAGAGGTACGTGAGCTGGGTTTAGAACGTCGTGAGACAGTTCGGTCCCTATCTGCCGTGGGTGTAGGATACTTGAGAGGAGTTGCCCCTAGTACGAGAGGACCGGGGTGAACGAACCACTGGTGGACCAGTTGTCGTGCCAACGGCAGTGCTGGGTAGCTATGTTCGGACAGGATAACCGCTGAAGGCATCTAAGCGGGAAGCCCCCCTCAAAACAAGGTATCCCTGAGGACCGTGGAAGACTACCACGTCGATAGGCCGGAGATGTAAGCGCAGCAATGCGTTCAGTTGACCGGTACTAATTGTCCGATAGGCTTGATTTGATCCAGTAGAAGTCAAACCCTACTGATCTATCAAAAGCATACACACCTAAGTGTACTGACTTGGATATTTGGAACACCAAATCAGGCTCAAGCAGCCCGAGGCGGTCGCCCAAATAAATGGCTTTTTACTCGGTTTGGTGGTCACAGCACAAGTGAAACACCCGATCCCATCCCGAACTCGGAAGTTAAGCACTGTCGCGCCAATGGTACTGCGTCTCAAGACGTGGGAGAGTAGGTCACCGCCAAACCTAGTAAAAAGCCAACATTCTCTCAA
>NZ_JBSXNV010000010.1:0-2524 GCF_056857795.1 Aliiroseovarius sp. B-4 | reverse complement strand
GTATTTCGCGTTTCCAAGAAACGCGCCTGTGCCCGCGATCTTCCGCTACGCGGGCGGCCGCGAGCGCACGGTCAACACGCAAACTCCTGAAGACGGCGTGATCCGCGTCAGCGGCGTGAACCGCCAATGGGTCCTGCGACTGGGCGAAGAGGTGGTCTGCATCGAGGCGATCCCGCCCGCGGAGGCCGCCTCATGAGCGATACCGAGAATACCGAGCTGGAAAAGCGCCTCGCCGCCCTGGAGAAAGGCAGTGCCCGGGCCCCCATAGCGGCGCAGCGCCGGTCGCCCCTTCTCGCGCTGATCGTGATCCTCGTCATCGGCGCGGGTGGTGCCCTGCTTTATCTCCTCTCACAGCCCGACGAAGAGGAAGCCTTGCCGACGGCCACCCCGGACGTCTTCCAAAACGAGGGGGACGGCTTTGGCGCCATCGAGACCTTGCCCCCGCCCGAGCCCGAAGTGGTGTTCGTCGCACCCGATCCGGTCGAGCCCAATGTCGAGCTTCTGGCGCAGATCACCGCCCTGCAGGCCCAGATCGAAGAATTGCGCAACGCCCCCGAGGCGGTCGTCGAGGAAGACACCGCCGCCGCAGAGGCGATCGACGCGCTGACCGCTCAGATTGCGGCGCTACAAGCCGCCTCGGAAGCAGCACAGCAACGATTTCAGGACGAACTGACGGCGCGGGATCGCAGCCTTGAGCAACTCCGCATGGATCTGGAATTGGCCCAACTCGAGGCCAGCCGACCCCAACCCGCGCCAACGGGCCCCACGGAAGATGAGCTGCGCGCGCGCGAAGAAGAGCGACTGCGCCGCGAGGAAGAAGCCCGGCGCATGGCCGAGCTGGAGCGCCGCGCCGCGGAGGAACGCGCCTTCCAGGAGCGGCGCATCACCTCGCCCACCATCGCGTTTGGCGGTGCCTCCGGAGCGAATGAAACGGCTCTGACCGAACGCACTTTTGGCGAGGTGACGGATTTCGTGCTGAACGGGGCGCTGCCCTCGACGGTGACGCAGGCCGAGGTGATCGCCAATCCCTCCAACACCATCATCCAGGGCACCATGATCCAAGCCGTCATGGAAACTGCCCTTGACAGCTCCCTGCCCGGCCAGACCCGTGCCGTGGTGTCCGAAGATGTCTACAGCGTCGATGGCGTGCGCCTCCTGATCCCGCGCGGATCGCGTCTCATTGGGCGTTACCGCGCGGGCGTCGATATCGCGCAGCGCCGCGTCACGATCGCCTGGGACCGGATCATCCTGCCCGCGGGCCAGACCGTCCAGATCAGCTCCTTTGGAGGTGATGAACTGGGCCGTTCTGGCGTCACCGGGCTCATAGACACACGCTTCGCCGAGCGTTTCGGGTCGGCCGCCCTGATCTCGCTGATTTCTGCCGCACCCAGTGCCGCCGCCTCCGAGGTCCAGGATGAGACTGCGGCCGACGTTCTCGAAGACGTGGGCGATGATCTGGCAGATGCCACGGACAGCGTCATAGGCGATTACCTCTCCATCGGCCCCGTCATCTATGTCGACCAGGGCGCCCGCGTCACGGTCATGGTCGACCGCGATCTGGAGATATTCTGAGCCCATGTCGCTGAGCTATCTCGAAACCTCGCTCGACCGGATCGACGCCGCCGCCCGCGGCGATGTCATCGAGATCTGCATCAACCCTGATGGCACCTGCTGGGGCGAATTCCAGGGCGATCACTTCATGCGCGCGCTGGATCAAAGGCTGACGGGCGTTCAGGTCAGGGACCTCGGCAACCAGATCGCCTCCTCGGCCAATACCACGATGAGCAAGGACCGCCCCATCGTCTCAGTCTCGATTACCTACAAGGGGCGCCCGATCCGCGCACAGGTCATCACCCCGCCCGCCGTGCTCTCGGCCATGTCGATCAGCCTGCGGTTCTTCTCAAGCCTGCCTCTTGAGGGCATCGCGCTCGACTTTCTCTATGGCAAGGAGCGCAAGCTCGAAGACCTGCGCCTGGAAAAGAAGCGCGCCTTGCGCGCCGTAGTGGCCGCGGGTTTGATCGATGATGCGCTCGCCTTCTGCGTCGAGAACAAACTCAACATGATCGTCTCGGGTGGCACCTCCACTGGCAAGACCGTCGCCGCGCGCAAGATCCTCTCTCACGTACCGGCTGAGGAACGGATCGTCACCATCGAAGAAGCCGCCGAGCTTCTGCCGACCCAGCCGAATGCCGTGACCCTCATCGCCAATCGCGACGCGGAATTCCAGACCGCCGATGTGCTTCTCACTGCGACGCTGCGCATGCGCCCCGACCGGATCATCCTGGGCGAGGTGCGCGGCAAGGAGGCCATGACCTTTCTGGAAGCCATCAACACCGGCCATGGCGGGTCCATGACCACACTGCATGCCGAAACCCCGCAATTGGCCGTGCAGCGGCTCGCGATCGCGGCACTCAAGACCGAAATCCCGATGACCTATGCCGACATGATCCAGTACATCGAAAATTCCATCGATGTGATCATCCAGGCCGGTCGCCATGACGGCAAACGCGGCATCACCGAATTC
>NZ_JBSXNV010000009.1:0-9357 GCF_056857795.1 Aliiroseovarius sp. B-4 | reverse complement strand
TGTTCTTTACCAATTTATCTGCAGACGCTTTGCTGCTTCCGGATTTCTTGTTCATCTTCACTCCATGAAGGTTACGATGAACCAGAAATCCTCCGTTGTTCAACTCCTCAAATCTGTCCCAAAAGCGCTGACGTCAGACATTCGGTTGTCACATTTGGTTCAAGATCGGTTGTCTGGTTCATCGCACGCATTGGTATACTTCTTAATCCAAAAGTATAATTTTGGGAGTGGCCTTGTCTAGGCGCAGTGTCGGCCTGGATAATCAGGTGTGCAGTCTTGGACAATCAGTTACACTCCCCATAAAATTAGAGATCATGTGCGAGGGAGCGCTGATGCAAAATTTTAGCCGCCGAAACTTTTTCAAAGGCTCATTATTGGGCGCAACATTCCTAACCCCAGCCGCTGGTTCAGCGGCAACTTACAAGCCTACTCCGAGCAATAATTGGTTGGGAAGCAATCACGTACTGGCTCAATTTTCTCCTGAAAATCAAGAGATTGTCCAATTTGACACCAATTCTTTTGGGTTAGGTGTAGCAGAAACGATCAAGGAGATAACCGAACAACAGGAAGTATTCTCGATTGAAGACTTTGGCCCACTGCGCGATCCGGAGGCCGCCGAAGAGTTCCGAAAGTTAGTTTCATTGCTTTCGTCAGCGGATATTACGAATGAAAATGATCTCTCTGAAGCGCTTAATGCGGACTACCGAGGTATTGAAGAGGGGTTTGAATACTTCGAGCCCAAAGACCAAAGGTACTTGAACCCTCTCCATCTTGAAGAGCTTCTCGCTCAAGCAGCTGACTTTCTTCAACAAGCTTATGCCTATCAACAGGAATGGGATGCTTTATCCGAGAAATGGACAAAGGTATTGCTGGAGTCGTTCGAGTACATTGATCTAGATGAAATCCACACAAAAGAGGTCGAGGCGGGAAGGTATGACACAGTTCCCAGATTAGCTTGGGCAAATTACACATCTGAGCAAATAAACCAGAAGTTTCACGAGTTTATGGAAGTAGCGTTAGAGCAACACTATGAGACAGTTCTAAGTGATGAGCCAAGTGAGGCGCTAAAGACGGCAGTTAGAAATGCGGCCTGGGTTTCGTCGCGGCCGCCATATAGCTGGGAAGATCAGTTTTTTGGTGAATACATTGAGTATTCTCTCGGCACTCCGGTATTTAGGAACGTTAGCGACATCAACTTTGAAGCTGCGGATCACTCGACTGCGCATAGTATAGCGGACCGCCGAATTGGAGTCCGCTCACAGATTTTCTTGCACGGAGCGCAGGCGCTAGCGGCTAAGAACAAAGCGGACGCCTTAAAGTTCAATTTTGAATGGGAAAAGTACAACCGAGATTCCAAGATCGAGCGATCAAAGGCAGCGAGGAAATACCAGGACCTCAAGCTCAAGCTCGCGCTGTTACCAGAGGGAAGCTTGAACTCTGCCAAGAGGTTGAAGGATATCAAAGGTCGATTCCAGGATGAGCTTAACTTTGCGATTTCGAGAATGAAGGCTGCTGAGGCCGGGTTAGAAAACGTCTTCAACGTTACAAACAGTATCACAGATGCCGGGATAGTTCAGCCGGAAATCCTGGAAGTTTATACGAGATGGATAAAGTTTCAGAGAAATTTCCTTCGTGCAATAAACCAAAGTGATCAATCTACTTTTATACCTGTTTCTTTGAAGGATGTTCTGGGAGATGATGGTTGGTCGGGAGGATTGGCTGCGAAGAAGTGGGAGTTCGATTTGATTGAGTTTATCCCGTCTGTAATTCCATTGGAGATGCGGGATATTCGGATGAGAGGCGTAAGTGTGTTTTTGGATAGTAGTGCACCGGAGACAGTCCTTAGCCTCAAAGTTACGCCTCCAACGGATGTGGTAATTCGACCTAGTGCGGAAGACCCACGCCGTGTTGAGCATGAAATGATGAAGCCGTTGAGAATTGGCAGGGTGGAAAAAAGACAGCCGCAGCGAGTGCCCGATCTGTACGGAGTCGAAAGCCTCTACAATGGTAGCCCGCTCGGCAAGTGGACAGTCGAACTGTTGGAGGGCTTTGAAGCCAGTTCGGTTGAGGGGCTACAAGACATCGTGATAGATGTCTTCTTCGCCTACCAAATGGTTGATCCATGACAGACACATCTGCAGGGGCAAATGCTGATGCAAGCGGTGATGATGTCAGAGCAGATGATTTATCTGCACCTGACGATTTTAGCCCAGTAATCGAGCCTTTTTTGGATCCAGTTGCATATGCAATTTTTCTGGATTTTGTTTCTTCGCGCGATGTTGGAGGTCTTGAGGTTGAGGACGATGACAGAATCCGGCGAGCGACCGACGAACAAGATGAGGGAGGTCGGCGCAGTCGAGGCGCAGAGGCTGAGAAATCGGTCGCCCACGACGTCGGGCAAGGTAGTGAGGTTAGACATTCATCAGGTCGTTGGTCACGTATAGCAGATCAGCGACTCGTAAGACCTGGCCGTGGTTCCCAGCCCGTTGGAGACTTGTCACCGAGAGGCAGGCAGTCGCCTGGTAAGTCGAAGGAAGTCTCTTGGCATGAAGGTGACCACACGAGCAAAGGCGCAAGGCGTGGAGAGAAGATTGGGGGTGTTGTAGGTGGCCTGTTGGGATACAAAATGGGTGGCCGGGCAAGCATCATTTTGGGTGTAGCGGGCATGGTGGTGGGTAACGAGATTGGGCATCATTCAGGTGAGTTAGCTGATGCATTCAACGACTGGGCTAAACAACGGAGTTTTGATGCGCGAAGTATTAGAGAGCAAAATTTCCGAGCGGGGCAGTTACATCGCGATAACTCGCGACGGTTCAAGTGATGTGAAATCACTACTGGATTTTAACATATTTGTTTGAGGTCTTGGAAGTCGGTTACTGGGGCAAAAACGGTCGTTTTTGGCCGAGCACACTGACTCACCAATGATCAACCACTTGGCCAGGACCAAAACCCTCGGCAAAACTCATGCGGTTCTGGCAGGGTTTTGTCCCTTGCTGCGCCTGAGGGTCCACACATGAGAATGCCCGCTTCAGGGAACGCTGCGCTACGGCATCGCTTGTCACGATGAGAGTCGGCTATGGGCCGTCGCAGTAAAGTGGTGTTTAGTTCTGACCTGCTCCGTTGCGCGTTCACAGTCCAGCAACGCGATCCTCGTCTGACGTGCTGGCCGCTGCCAGCCATGCGGCCATGGGGCCTTTGCCAACCGCTAATCGTGCAACATCATCTGCCGGGTCTGTGAAAGCATTTCCTTCGCAGACTATCGCGCCACGCCATGTGCCGATGCGCGACTGAGCCTCGACACCGCCGTGGCGATGGCCACAAAACAGTGCCACGCGCATGCCTCGCTCAATTGCTGCCTCAAGTGGAACGCCAATGCGCTCTGCAGTGGAATTGGACATCGCGAGGCTGTTCCATCGCACTGACTCCAGTCCGAACCGTGGTGGTAGTTCATCGTGCCAACGGAAGAGCGGGTGATGTATCACGACTACTAAATTTTCAGCAGTCGATTTTTCGACGATGTCAGCGAACAACTCAAGCTCCTCCAGTGCAAGGTCTCCGGCTGCGCTGGCAACAAGGTCATCGTCAAAGACCACTGAATTCAGGATCAGTACTTCCAAGTTACGGGATTTGTCGATGTAGCGGAGCGGAAAGGACTGACCCACTTCACCGATGGCACGGTGCCCGCGAAATTCGCGGTACTTGCTAGCGTCGAAACCCGACAAGTGAAGCGATGCTTCATCATGTAATACGGTGAGGTACTGCTGAAGGTGCTGCGGTGTTACTACTTCCAATTCAATGGCGTGGTCAGCAAGTGTGGCAAGTGCCTCTGCATCGACTGATCCTGTCGCTGCAGTAGCTTGAAAGGCGTTTTTTTCGGCTTCATGCAAACTAGCCAATTTCGATACATCTTCGACTAGGGTCGTGTCGTATATTGTTCGTATTTCATTGGCGAGTGGCGCCTGGAAACACATATACTCCCAAAGCCGCATGCCATATTCAAACCGAAAAATTCCAGTGTGGCCGTATACGGATTGGCTCCAGCGGGCAAGAAACTGAAGCCGAAATTCATAGGCCGGAGATAAGTCATGGTTGCCAGGCGCAACAAGGATTTCTGCGCCGCCGCGACGCCAAGGTGAGATAAATTCGCCTGATAAAGCCCATTCCTCCGGAGATCCATGGTCGGTAGCATCGCCTGAGATCAGAAGAACTGATGCCGGGGCTACTTCGGAATTACCTGTAAGAGAAGCCAGCGCTTCCCTGCCTCCAGCTCCGCCCTCGACAGCCGCATCGCCAGGGCACGTCAGATGGATGTCGGTAAGATGAATTGCCCAAGCGGGTTCGCTTGGCGCGTCCGGCGCTCTATCGTCCGCAACCTCCGCGGCGAAGTAGACCGATCGGGCAAAAAGCCATGAAACGACAAGACCAACCACAACGATCAGGACGCAGATCGGCAGGATGATTAAGATCGTACCGAAAAGTCCCGCGGGAAGAATTAGCGCGAGTCCGATACTTGCACCGGACATGACCGCAATTGTCAAAACTCGCCACGTTCGAGCTCGTTGGGCCTCGGGACTGTGCACTCCAGCGCCAGGAAAGCCGGTTGCTCTGAGTGCGGTATCGGCGAATAGTGTCGCAAAAAGATAGGCCAGTGCAACTCCAGAGCGGTCTATTGCAGCACTTTCCGCAGATACTGCACCAAGGAATCCCTTCCAAGTCATGTCTCCTAGTCCAAAAAGCCCTGCATAGACAACGATGTACGATAGCGGCAAACCGACTCGAACAAAGTACCCTCCAGCGGCACCAAGCATTGCAGCGAACACGATTCGAAAAGGCCGCCGCAGCAATGCCACGAAAGCCCCTGCGAGAAGCAAAATAATTACGGCAACGTTGGAAACTACGAACGCCACCAGTGCGGTTTGGGTCGCGGATTGAGCACCAAAAATCCACAGCAAAGAGTGGAATACAAACGCGACTAAGACAAAATTCCGGATCACCGGGCGATAAATCTGCAGCAGCGACATGACCAAACCAGTTTAGCATACGGCTCCATATTTGCTACAGGGACACTCGGCCGGCGATAGTTTTGACTCCGACGCGATCGCCGTCGGAGTAATAACCGCGTACGAAGATGCGGCTGTCTTCAGTGTCAAGATCATATGGCGAGGCCAAATGCAGGGGGGGCCAAACAATGTCCGCTTCGGGGACGCTGCATGGCAGCGCGGAATATTACTGTTAAAGACCGCTTTGGGCCGTCCCTTGCTGGGCAAATGCGATCCGTTGCTCGAACATGCTGCACTCGCTCCAACGGCGGCGAGGAGCCCAATACCTCCCACATGCTGCAGATGACACGAATGGCTGCTATGGCACCCGCCGCATTAAGCCGCTCGACCCGAAAAGACGACACTGGGCATAGGCAACTTGTAAACACCATCCGAGAGATATGGTGCTGTTACCTTATCGACCTCATTTCGAATTGTGTTCTGCACACCCGGTTCTTGCCGTTCCATAATAAGGGGCACGCGAACACCGAATTTCATGAAGAAGTCAAAAAAGCTGGGACCCGGTGCATGCAGAACATTCTCGACGATCTCGGATTTGATGTCGGTGAACCTTGCGCGTCTCATCATCTCAGAAACGTTGGCCTCATCGGACAAAACATATGCGTTCGGCGCAGGGTCCGCTCGCGACATATCTGCGTGTCGCCCCAAAACGTCGAACAAGAGCCGGTAGCACTCCGAACGGTCAGGTCCGAGCCATTGGCTAAACACAAACCTTCCATTCGGTTTGAGGACACGGCGAGCCTCGGACATCGCCTTTTCCGGGTCGGTGACGTGAAACAGAACGATGTTGCTCAGCACTGCGTCAAGCGTTTCGTCCTGCGCAGGCAAATCTTCAACGTCGGCGACAGAGAAACTGATGTCTGGAAACTGATCTTTCGCTTGCTCAACCATCCGTTCTGAGAAGTCGATGCCTTCGGCGACAGCGCCAAGGAGCTTTGCATTCGCGGCGACAAAGCCGGGCCCACAACCGGCGTCCAGCACCTTTGCACCGGGGAAAAGCTTTGCATGGTCTAGAAGCTTTGGAATGGTCTGAAGCGTCGCTCGAGCCGTAGCGTCACCGTACAGTTCTGCGCGTTTCGACCATCCGTGGCGCTCGCCGTCTCTAAATGCTGAATAGTCCATATAACTTCTCCCAAGAAGGAGGAGAACACAGTCGTCTGCTTGCTGACAATCCTAAATCGGACTTTGGGCATGCATGGACAAAGGTCCGCTTTGTCCCGAACCACACCGACACAGCAAGAGGGGAACCGTGATCCCACGGTTCCCCTTTGGGTTCAGATCGTCTCCCCCTCGCGCGCCGATTAGGCGACCAGCGAGAGCCCCGCGCCTGCGTCCTGCGGCTGCTCACCGCTGTCGATGAACGGGATGATTGAGAAGGTCTGCCCGCCGCGCTGTTCTTCGTTCTGCACGGCGTTGACGCGCAGGTCGCCATCAGGCGTGTTGATGAGCAGCGACAGGTAGTCGTTTCCCGTGCGGCTGCTTTTCGCCATCCAGGCCGAGCCGACGCGGATCGGCGTGCCCCGCGGCGAGCTGACCTCGATCCGGTAGTCAGGGTGGGTCTCCTCGGTCTTGTAGCTGTTCTCGATCAGCATGAACTCCAGATCGAACATCATGTTGGCGATGTAGCCGGTGAAGGCGTTGTCCGCGTCCATCGCGGTGAGCTCGCCCGAGATCGAGCCGGATTTCATCAGGCCGTTCGAGACCAGCGGGATGATCTCGAATTCGCCGCTCTTGGCCGCGCGCGCTTCCTTCGTCTGCACCGCGTTGACCCGGAACGGGCCTAGGCCCACATCGATCTGCATCGAGATGTAGGGATTGCCGCTGGTATTGCCCTTCTCGTTCCAGGCCGTGCCGATGCGGACCTTGCGGCCCGATTTGTTCACTGCTGTCACGTCGTAATCCGGACTGCGCGCGGACATCTTGGCCCGTGCCTCAAGCTGGATGGCGATGTCAAAGCGTGACGAGTGGATCATGCCGGTGTACTCGGCGGCTGCGGTTTCGGCATTGCGGGTGAGGGTTCCTGCGAACATGGGATGGTTCCTTTTGGATTGGCCGGTGCCTGACGTCCTTGCCAGCGCATCCGGGATTGCTTTCTCGACCCCTTGAGGGATCACAAATCAGAAAGCCTGCTTTCCTTTCAGCCCCGCCCACGGGTCAGAGCTGCCGTCCGAATGGGAAGGCCCCCGCGCCTCCGGGTGCTACGCCCCTCCCCTGCCTGTCTCGTCTTGTTTGGCTGCCCGGATTTTCCGCGCTGTCCTTCGATCGCGCGATGAAGAACTCCGCCTCTTTGCCGTTCAAACGGTGCCCGCTCCGATCTGTCAGGCCGATGCAGCTACCATTCGGCACATAGGTGATCAGGTACTGACCGAGCCTGTCCTTGTGGACAATGTAGCCGGTATTGGTCCAATGCACGGTCTGCCCGGCATCGACGGCCGCCTTGATTTCATCGAGTGTCATGATCTTTCCCCCCTTTGCCTATTCTGCTGCTAATGAAGCGGCATCTGGTGCCTGCCTCACGATCCGGGCCAGAATTCCCCTCGTGTCGATCCCATCCCCATGCGGCAGGAACACCCGCAGCTGGAAGGCGATGATCTCGGTGAAGCAGCCGAGGGCCTTGAGGCCATCAATCATGCCCCTGTCCACGCCGCACAACTCAAGGCGCATCTCGCCTGCGACACGGCGACGGGTCAGGGTGAGACCCCGGCCCAGATCGACAGGCGCGGTGGTGCCGAGGGCGGCGGTCAACATCTCCTGCGGTGTTTGCGGGTTGGACACGAGGAAGCGGGCGCGCAGCGCGGCCGCCCCTTCCTCGCTCAGCGTGCGCCCGATCATGGCGGTCGCCCCATCGGGCGTGACCCGGTAGATGCGCTCATTGGTGGTCGGAATATCCTTCCAGATCGGCAACAAGAGCCCGGTCAGCAGGTAGAGCTTGGTCGTGGTGGTTTTCGGCAAGGACGCAGCCTCGGCATCCCAAAGCCCTGCAAACTCAGGCTTGCCGATCTCTTCCCAGGCCGAGGACTCGAACCGCGTCTCTTCGAGATAGCTTGACCCGTTGGGTCGCACGGCCTTGCGCATGAGGGTGACGATATCCTCGTCATACATCTGCATGGGCCGCGCCGAGATGAGCGCCGCGCGACCGGAGGCGCGATTGACCATCGGCAGCTTGTCGGGATTGCGCGAGAGGGCGTCATCTGCCGACAGCACGTGGACCGGGTCCGTCACCTCAAGTCCGATGATCCGCGTGACCGCGCCGGATTTCGGGCAGGTCCAGAGATCCTCGGTGGAGACCTGTTCGATTTTTTCACCACGCAGGGTTTCCACGCCGAGATCCAGCGTGCCAGCCGCGCGCGCCCGTTCGGTCTGATCGGATATTCTCGCCATGAACTCCGCAAAAAGCGCGTTCTGCATGTGGATGGGCAGCGCCAGCACCCGGTTGAGAAACCGCTGGATCGGCGGAAGCTCTTCGAGAAGCACACCGTCCTTGTCGATCAGCCGCAAAGCGGTCCAATCGGTAAAGCTCTCGTAGCTCATCGCCTCGGCGCGCCCGGCGGCGAGATCGCCGAAATACCCGCGCAGCGCCGCCCGTGCGATCGGGCTTTCGAGATTGTCCTCTTCGCGGAACATGCCTTGGGAGCCGGTTTCGCGCTGTCCCTTGGTGAGGGCCCCAAGCTGGTCGAGGCGCTTGGCAATCGTCGAGGTGAAGCGCTTCTCGCCATGCACATCTGAGGTGCAGACCCGGAAAAAGGGTGCGCTGACCTGGGCCGAGCGATGCGTGCGGCCCAGCCCCTGGATGGCCGCGTCCGCGCGCCAGCCGGGCTCCAGCAGGTAGTGCCGCCGCCGTTTCTGGTTCTTCGCCGTTTGCGCCGCGTGATAGGACCGGCCCGTGCCACCTGCATCGGAGAAGATCAGGATATCTTTTTCCCCGTCCATGAAGGCTTGGGTCTCGGATGAATTGCTGCTGGCGGAGCGCTTCTCGATGAAGAGATGGCCATCCGCGGCCTTGAGGGGCCGGATCGATCGGCCCGTGACTTCTGCCACGGCCTCGTCGCCAAAGGCCCAGAGGATCTGATCGAGCGCCGAAGGGATCGGGGCCAGCGTCATCAACTCCATCATGGCCGCATCTCGTAGGGCGAGCGCCTCGCGCGAGACAACGAGCGCGCCGGTCTCGTCCCTGAGCGGCTCGGCCACCATATTGCCGTCGATCTCGACCAGCTTTTGCGCGTGGATCGGGAAGGCCTGTTCGAGGTAGCCGAGAACATAGTCGCGCGGCGTCAAGGCCCCCTCGACGAGCTCGTCC
>NZ_JBSXNV010000008.1:0-9181 GCF_056857795.1 Aliiroseovarius sp. B-4 | reverse complement strand
TGACGTGCGGGTGCAGTGAAAAAGAAAAAGAAAGCTTCTGAATCTGTGCCTTAAAACTCGGTGAAAGTTGAGATCTTCGCCGGGATTTTTGACTTGCCCGAAACCCTTGACAGAGGCCCGCCCCATTACGGAAGCGGGCTTCCGGTCGGGCGTCGCGGATCTGGATTTCACCGGTCTGCGCTTTCCGGGCGCGTGCAGACCAATGCCACGCCCGGTCCCCCCAAATTCAGACGAGAGGACAGACCCATGACCAATCCCCAGATCGATTATGCCGCAATGGCGGCTCAGTGGCGCGCGGAGCGCGAAACCACCTTGAAGGCGACCCGAGCGGAACTGCTCGCGCAACTACGTGCGCTTGGCATCAGCGAGGTCACTGCCGAATACGAAGGCTATGGCGACTCCGGCAATGTCGAGGATGTGACGGTGCAGCCTGCAGAGATCCAACTGCCGGAGCCGCTTGCCACAGAGGTTGGCGACTTCGCCTGGTCGCTCGCCTATCACCATCACCCGGGGTTCGAAAACAACGAGGGCGGCTACGGCACGCTGACCTGGGACATAGCACTAGACAGCATCACGCTCGATCACGCGGACCGCTATGTCGAATGCTCGCACAGCTATGACGAGGGGCTGTGAGATGGCCCATCCGCTTCATCATGCTGAAAGCTCTGCCCGAAAATTCGGCGGGGTGCCGTCTGACTATCAGTCTGTGCACGATTGGTTTGATGCCTCGAAAGAGCACCTCGCGCTCTTCACGCACCGCGCCATGCGTCACCATGCGCAAGGCCTGTTTGAGGCCGAACGGGTTTTTGGCCTGACACTGACCAATAGTGCGGGCCGCGACATCCCCGTGCGCTGGATCGGCGAGCAGCATATCCGTGAAGACTGCCAGGGCCGCATCCCGAGCATGGCGGACTGGCTGCGACGGATACAGCCTGAGCCATGGATGGCCAATGGCCACATCGACCGGCATTCCGGCGATGAGCCCTGCGGCGACCCAAGGGTTGCCTGGGCCTCCGAGGTCGGCGCCGGAAGAACGGTTCTTGGCCTGAAGGATTGGATGGCGGCGCGCGCGACGCAAGCCACGCAAAGCGCCTGACAGCTCTCGGCCGTTTGCCAAACGAATACTGTATGGAAGCCCGGTTGGAAGATCGGGCTTCTTGCGTCGTTTCCCCACCATTCTTCTTGAGGAGGATCGCATGACACTCAATGATATCAAGGCGGCCGTCGATGCGGGCCAGACCGTGCATTGGGCCAATACCGGCTACATTGTCCACAAGGACAGGCTCGGTCAGTACCTGATCACCTATCAGCCGAACGGTAGCTGCATCGGCCTGACCGACCGGAGCGGGCAACGGTTGAACGGAAAAGAAACGGAGTTCTTCATCGCGCAACCGAAGGACAGCGCGGAAAATCCGGGCAGCCAATCAAGACCAGACGGGCAGGGGAGGGGCGTAGCACCCGGAGGTGCGGGGGCATTCCCACTCGGACGGCAGCTCTGACCCGTGGGCGGGGCTGAAAGGAAAGCAGGCTTTCTGATTTGTGATCCCTCAAGGGGTCGAGAAAGCAATCCCGGATGCGCTGGCAAGAACGTCAGACACCGGCCAATCCAAAAGGAACCATCCCATGTTCGCAGGAACCCTCACCCGCAATGTCGAGACCGCAGCCGCTCAGTACACCGGCATGATCCATTCGACGCGCTTTGACATCGCCATCCAATTGGAGGCGCGGGCCAAGATGTCCGAACGCAGCCCGGATTTTGACGTAACGGCAGTCAACAAAACAGGCCGCAAGGTGCGCATCGGCACGGCCTGGAACGAGACCGGCAATACCAGTGGCAACCCCTACATCTCGATGCAGATCGATGTCGGCTTGGGCCCCTTCCGGGTCAACGCGGTGCAGACGAAAGAGGCGCGCGCGGCCCAGAGCGGGGACTTCGAGATCATCCCGCTGGTCTCGAACGGCCTGATGAAATCCGGCTCGCTCTCGGGCGAGCTCACCGCCATGGACGCCGACAACGCCTTCACGGGCTACATCGCCAACATGATGTTCGATCTGGAGTTCATGCTGATCGAGAACAGCTACAAATCCGAGGAGACCCACCCCGATTACCGCATCGAGGTCAGCTCGCCCCGGGGCACACCGATCCGCGTCGGCTCGGCGTGGATGGCCAAAAGCAGCCGCACGGGCAATGACTACCTGTCACTGCTGATCAACACGCCCGATGGCGACCTGCGCGTCAACGCCGTGCAGAACGAAGAACAGCGCGGCGGGCAGACCTTCTCGATCATCCCGTTCATCGACAGCGGTGAGCAGCCGCAGGACGCGGGCGCGGGGCTCTCCTTGGTCGCCTAATCGGCGCGCGAGGGGGAGACGACCTGAACCGAAAGGGGAGCCGTGGGACCACGGTTCCCCTTTTCCCATGTCCGTTGGCGTGAAGGACGCCACCCGCTTGCGATCAGGTGCAAATGCGATACAATAATATATTAACGCAATATCGAGGGCGGGCGCGGGGCGGCTAGATCAGGGACGGTTCCATGGTTCGAGAGCTTTGATGTTGAGGCAGAGGTTGAAGATCTCCTCGCCCATATCGAGCGCTGCACCGGATTCGCGCTACCCGCCCGACAACGCGCCGTCATCATGTCCCATGCAAGGTCAAAGCTCGACAGGACAAGGCAGGCATATCTGGAGGCCAAGGCGGTGGGAAAGCCGGTGTCCACATCGCGGCGTGCGTATCTGACCGACCTGCAGGACACGATCTTCATGGCGATCCCGGAGGAGAACCTTGCGCTGATGCCGCTAAGCGAACAGGTCCTGAACGACCCTTCATTTTACGCGGACGCTATGCACAGTGCCGCTGCGATCAGCAAAGATGAGCTTTTCATGGCGCTGTCCCCTTCGCTGAAAGACATGACGGTCCAAGACGCCCGGGCCTTCGTCTCGCAGCTCTGGCACGGCACGATTGACGGCAATGCCCGCAAATACGCCGAAGCCCTGAAGCGCCCCGAGCGTGAACCGCAGCCCTTTCGCCCGGGGAACACTGTGTAAGATCGAGGCCATTTTCTTGGCTTGGGCTGTAACCAAGTTGGCCGCCCCGAACTCCGTTGCAGGCGGCGGCATCCAGTGCAGCGCGCGAAAACCATTGAAGGCGCTGTGGTGACGTCTACTGTCGCCAACATGATGAACCGGGATCACATGCGCGCCTTCTTTCGGCGCACCGCGGCGCTTGTCGCCTTTGTCGCGCTGCTCTGGGCGGTCCAGGTCGTCAATTGGATCTTCGGTTACGGTTTGAACCCGGCCTTCGGCCTGATCCCCCGGCATGTCAGCGGATTGGATGGTGTCATCGCCATGCCCCTCCTGCATGGAAGCTTCGCGCATCTTATGGCCAATACGCCGCCGCTCCTGGTGATGGGTGGGCTGCTGGTGGCTACGACCACGCGGGCCTTGCTGGCCGTGAACGCCGTGGTGATCGGCCTCGGCGGCGGTCTTGTCTGGCTGTTCGGAAGCTCGGCCATCCATATCGGCGCGTCAGGGCTCGTCTTCGGCTGGTTTGGCTTCCTCGTCGCGCGCGGCCTCGTGGATCGCTCCCCGATCACGCTGGGCGCGGCACTGGTGGTCGGTGTTCTCTATGGCTCCCTTCTCTGGGGCGTTTTTCCAGGCCAACCCAGCGTCTCGTGGGAGGCGCATCTCTTCGGCGCTTTGGCCGGCGCGGCCGCTGCATTTCTTGTACGAACGCATGTCCATGTGCCGCGCCTCGGCGGCGTCGATCTGGACTGAAGCAATGCACTCGGCCGATTCTGTGGAAAAACTAACGTTTGCGAGCGCAGAAATAGCCGATCCAAATTCGGCGCGAGCACCTTTCCTGTCAGGCTTTGCGCGTTTGCTGCGGTGCCGGAAAGATCTTGGCCAATTTCCGGAGGTTCTGGGCGGTGGCGGCGAGGAGGAATTCGTCATTTGCGCCGCATGGACCACGTAATCGCAGTCGGCCCAGGCCAAGGATGCGTTTGAGGTGGGCAAATAGCATCTCGACCTTTTTTCGGAGCTTCATCGAGATGTCGTATTGGCGGGTCTTCGCAATGTATCGGGCGGCTTGGCGGGCATCTTCATGTTCCTCGCGGGTGATCGACCGGAAGTCCATGTTCGGGCAGCAGCGTGACTTCGAGGGGCAGGCTTGGCAGGTGAGCTTCAGGCCACGGTATTTGGCGACACCCTTGCCTGTCGGCCCCCGGTTCGGGTCGGAATAGTTCCGGCGGAACTGCTTCAGCTCATGGCCCTCGGGGCAGATGTATTGGTCGTTCTCGGCATCCCATTCGAAGTCCGCCCGCGTCCAGGTTCCGTCGGTGCGCCCGGACTTGTCTATGACCGGGATGTGGGGCGCGATCTTGCGGTCGACCAGCCAGCCCAGCATCGGCCCGGTGCCATAGGCCGTGTCCGCGATCAGGCGCTCGGGATGCAGGTCGAACTTCTCCTTTACCCGTTTCAGCATGGTCTTCGTCGAGCCGACCTCGGCCTGCCGGATCGACCTCGTGGCTTCCACATCGACAATGACACCATGATCCGTGTCGATCAGGTAATTGTCGGAATAACTGAAGAATGCAGGACCTTTACGCGCCGCCGTCCATTGGCTGGCCGGGTCTGAATGCGAGGTGAACTTTGGCTGCACCTCGCTGGCGGCCCCGAAGGCGGCTTCATCCAGCGTGTCGAGATACTCGCGAACCGCACGGGGCGCATCAGCCGGGTCGATCCGCGCCGCGTCCCAGTCGTCCTTCGGCGTAGAGTTCTGCTTGTTGGCATCCGCCTCGATCAGGCTGGCATCGATCGCCATGCGTTGTCCACTGACCAGCCCTTCGGCGATGCAACGCGCGACGGTCGTCTCGAACAGGTGTCGCAGAAGTTCGCTCTCGCGGAAGCGCCCGTGCCGGTTCTTGGAAAACGTCGAATGATCCGGGACCCGGTCGCTCAGATCGAGGCGGCAAAACCAGCGATACGCGAGGTTCAGATGCACCTCTTCGCACAGCCGCCGTTCCGACCGGATGCCGAAGCAATAGCCAACGAGCAGCATCCGGATCAGCCGTTCGGGATCGACCGACGGGCGGCCTGTGTGGCTGTAGAAACCGGCAAGATGGGTGCGGATGCTGCTCAGATCGACAAACCGATCGATGGATCGAAGCAGGTGATCCATAGGGACGTGATCCTCAAGCGAGAACTCGTAGAATAGTGCTGCCTGAGCTTCCTGTCTCGGTCCCAACATTGCTCAATTCTCCCGCTGGCCAGAAGAATTGAATCAGCAACTTACGCTTCGATCAAGCACGAGTTTTTCAACAAAATAGGCCAAAACCGGACATCGGTGACGGATACAGCGAAGGTCCGGAAGCGACCTTCTTGGACTTTCAGGGCCTCGATGACGGCGTCTTCGTTCGTAACGGTGTCCCTTAGGGAAGTTGCAAAAAAATCGCCTACAGCGATCTTGTATCGCGCAAGGAAGATCCTATCTATGTCTTATCGGTATGCCGGGCTTCGGTTCGGTTCGGAATAAAATCGCTGTACTTAGGGTCGGTTCACCGATCCGTGGAGGGGCTAGTTCCCTCTGACGCCTACCCCCCAAGCGGCCCCTGTGGCGGCGGCGGGGCGGCGGCCCCCCGGGCGACCCCGGGGGGCCAGCATAAGGGATAAGGACGGTCTCTCCGTTCCTCGCGCTGGTGGCGACACCCTTCCGCAATCCTGCGGCAGGGCCAGCAGAGGAGGCCATAACATGGCTTACGACACCGACGAGATCAGCCAGCGTGGGACACGCGAGACAAAACGGAAGCGCAAGCCGACGTGGAAGTCTCGCCTGTTAAAGGGCGCATTCTGGGTAGCCTGGGGGATGGGGAAACTCTTTGACCTCATCGAATGGCTGTCCCGGTTGTCCGGCGACTAACCGCGCGACCCTTAATGTTCGCATTTGGCGAAAGGAGGACCGAGAATGCTAGGTGAAGCACTGAGATTGATCCGGGTCTTCCATGACCTGAAACAGAACGAGTTGGCGGAACGCCTCGATATTTCCCAATCGCACCTTTCTGATATCGAACGATGCCGGAAAGTGCCAAGTCAGGAAATCGTTGCACGATACGCCGAAGAGTTTGATCTGCCAGTCAGTTCGATCTGGTTTTTTGACGAGAAGCTGACAGAAGGCACGACGCCGGGCGCTATCGAGAAAGCGCGTGGGGTTGTCGCTGACAAGATACTTGATTTTCTGAGGATGATCGAGCGGAAGCGAGCGTCATCATGACGAAGCGCCGCGACAAGTCCTATGCCCTCGATCAATGTGCCCTCTATCGGTGCAGCACACGCAAAAAGTTGTTCAAACTATTACAGACCAGTTCCGAGAAGTTTGCTGAGTTGAAGGCCGCACCCGATCTCTACAAGCCTCTGCGCAAGAAGAAAAAAGACGGAACATTCCGTCCTGTCCTTGCACCACGGGGCGATCTGAAGCGTATTCAACGGCGGATCGGAGAGTTGCTGCTGCGGGTGAAAACTCCGGACTACCTGATGTCGCCAGTGCGCGGTCGCTCGAACATCGACAATGCCGCACGGCATCGCGGTGCAGCAGCGTTCCATCTTCTCGACATCGAAGATTTCTATCCGAGCTGCACAGCCAGCAAGGTAGCATGGTTCTTTGGAAAATATCTTGGGTGCCCTCCCGACGTAGTGAAGGTCCTCCTTGATCTCACAACGCTGAACGGGGTTCTGCCAGCCGGAAGCCCTGCCAGCCCATCGCTGGCCTTTTGGGCCTACGCTGACATGTGGGACGAGATTGATCAGCTGACCCGTGATGCCGGATGCCAGGTTAGCGTGTATGTCGATGACATAACAGTTTCTGGGCAAAACGTTCCCGGGGTGCTGGTTCATGCGATCAAGGAGCGGCTTGCTCACCATGGTCACAGCTTCAAAGCGTCAAAGGAAATCGGTCAGATTAATGCGCCGGTAGTCGTAACGGGCGTGGTGGTGCGAGATCAAACGCTTCTCATGCCAAACGTTCAGCACCTAGAACGTCATAAACTTAGGGCAGAGATCGCGAAACTTCCCGAGGGATACGAGAAGGCTAAGAAGATGGCCTCTCTCATGGGGCGTGAAGGCACCGAGCAGCAAATCCTGGCGCGCAACCAGGCTCACTGATTTTCAATGATGGGTTAACATGACGACGGTTTTCTTTTCCTACTGCCACGCTGACGAGGCACTACGAGACCAGCTGGAACGCCAGCTCAGAATCCTTCAGCGTCAAGGCCTGATAGAGACCTGGCACGACCGCCGGATTGAGGCGGGGCAGGACTTCGCCGGTGAGATCGACGCGCACATTGAAGCCGATGAGATCATCCTGCTGCTGGTAAGCCCGGATTTTCTAAACTCTGACTATTGTTATGAGATCGAGATGACTCGTGCGCTGGAACGGCATAAGGTGGGAGAGGCCATCGTGATCCCGGTCATTCTGCGCGATTGCCTCTGGCATGGCGCACCCTTCGGCAAGCTGATGGCCACGCCAACGGACGGTCGTCCGGTCACGCAATGGCCGGACATCGACCATGCGTTCCGTCTCGTCGCCGAAGCCGTTCAGGCGGCAGCAAAGCGCATCGGTAGTCCACAATCGGTCACCAAGCAGTCAGCGGCACCTGCCATCATGCAAAACACGCAGTCAGTCAACAGATCGACACCGGCTCAAGTGATCCGGTCAAGTAATCTGCGGGTGGCCAAAACGTTCACAGACCGTGATCGTGATGCTTTCCAGACCGAGGCGTTTGAGTTCATGGCAAAATATTTCGAGAACTCGCTTTCTGAATTGTCGGCTCGCAATCCCGAGATTGACGGGTCGTTCCGCAGGCTTGACGCAAATCGCTTCAGCGCTGTTGCCTACCATAACGGTCAGTCTGCTAGCCGCTGCACCGTGTTCATGGGGGGGCGGCATATGGGGGGCATTGCTTACACTGCGACCGAAAATGCAGACACCAACGGGTTCAATGAGAACCTAACCGTCGAGGCCGATGAGCAAACCCTGTATCTGCGGAGTATGGGGATGGCACACTTTGGCCAAAACAGAGACCAGAAGCTGACGTTCGAGGGTGCGGCAGAAACTTATTGGCAGATGTTTGTGAAGCCACTTCAGTAACCGCATCAGCAACTTTACGGGTGTCTGGTTTTGTTTGACGATGCTTCCATCAAGGTTGCGAAACCTTCTTGGCAGAATGGCGGAAGATCACGGGCGCGAGACCAGTCTCGGGATCATTTTCGTTGAGGACAATTTTCCAGGACCTAAATACTGCTTCGATGGGTGATCTGTCGGGTTTAGTACCTGCCAGTGGACAGTTGATCTTGTTCCTCATAGGCCCTCGGGACTGAAATGCGCATAAGCCAAAGGCACCGTTCCACATGACGATGTCGCCAATTTCAGGTGAGGCGTAGCTTCCCACTTGGATATCTCCAGCGGGGTCGAGCACCAGTTTCCAGTCTTGGCCATACGAGAGGCAGAGGTCAGGTCTGTGATCTACATAGTGAATACTGAATAGGTCGTCGCCTTGGCCATTCAGTGTCGCGAAGCCAAGGTCTTCATCGAGTTTTACAACAAGCATGGCGAGTTCTGCCCCTCTGCCAAAGTTACAGAGACCGATTTCTCCCACTTCCAAGTCGGCCATTGGCTTGAGATTTGTTGAGAACAGAACTTCCATGATACTACGTTACTTTCTATTTACATGCGGCATCTTGAGTCGATTCTTGAGACCAATTCATCCTACTGGCCGAACGCACGTAGAGAGAACTGACATAGTGCGAATGGTAGCCGACCAACTGACAATGCGTGGCTTACCACCTACCCTCTATTGCCCCTATATCTCACGCCAATGCCTCGGCGGCTAGGTCTGATTCAGCGGATCCAAATCCTCGAGCGGGCGCCGCGTGAGAGGAGGTTGCCAGGTACTTGCGTTAAACAGACTCGCGCAGATCGCAACGAATGACCACAATTCGCCCATCACGTCGAATGCTTGGAAAAGCAATCCTTATAGTCGGCAGCGGCGTCGCCAGCACATCAACCTTGGGCTAAGCCTTGCGGCCTCCCCAGCTCGGCTTCGCGTGTCGCAGGGGAGAACGGCCCTTCGGTCCGTCGCGCATTCGGCCATGCGGCCTCACCGCGGCGTCGCACCCAGGCCCCCGGTTT
>NZ_JBSXNV010000007.1:0-2478 GCF_056857795.1 Aliiroseovarius sp. B-4 | reverse complement strand
GGCGGCACCGTTCAAGTGCAACGACGAAATGCTCGACGACAAGTTCGCGGCGACGGGGGTTGTCCTCTTCGGCGGCAACGGGGTCGCGCTGAACCTCGGGCAGAAGGCGGAAGCGAAAGGCCTGACGGTCATGCGGGTTGCTGACCCGGCTAAGAGGACTGCGGATACGTGAACATAGAGGGTCGCCTTCGGGCGGCCCTTTCGTCGTTTCTCAAATGTTTGCGAACCTCAGGGGTGTCGCAGCGAACTCCAGCATTGAGTAGAAAAAGTCTGGATGACTGCAACACGGCCAATGTGGTTTTGGGAATGGCTGGATGGTATCTCGATGCAATCACAGCTTAATGTGGCCGTGCAGCAGAAGACATTTGTTGCGCAGCTCAACACCCGAACAGGTTTTTCCTCGATGCCTTTTTCTCCGGAACGCACCAAAGAGATCCAATCACGCATTGATGCGCGTTTGCGGTCCGGGCAGGCAAACGATTGGGAAGTGTCTTTTCTCACAAACATGGCTGAACGGTTTGAGCGTCACGGGACGGAGACTCGCCTGAGCAAAGCTCAGTACGCCAGCCTGCACAAAGTCCTGAAACTGGAAGGGGAAAAACCGGCCCAGACAAGGGCAGCTGCCGACGCCGGCACTTCGAAACCAGCACCAAAGCGCAGCCCCAGAGCCGTTCAGGCGAGCCCCCGTTCGATCTCCGTGAGCCGCGCAATCACCGCACCTCGGCGTGCCGTGCGCAAGGCTCAACGCCAAATCATGGTGCCGTTGGTGATCGCTGTCGGGTTCTTCGCGTTGGTTGGATCATTGTTTGAGACGTCGAATTCGCGATCCACACCCTACAGTCCGTCAGCAATTCCCACATCGCAAACGACAAACACCACTTACGTCTATGTGACAGGGACACGTGTCAACCAACGTTCTGAGCCGTCTACCGCGAACGCTGTGATGGGCGTCTTGAGCGAAGGGACTCGCGTCGAAATGCTTCGCGATGAAGGGCAATGGACCCAAATTCGGTCTAACTTGGGAGTGGGCTGGATGTCTTCCAGTTTCCTATCGCCGGTCGCGCCACCTGCAGAGCGACTCGCCTCGCAAGACCGGTCGCTTCGAGCCAGCGATGTGCGGATCATTGATGGTGATACGATTGATATTCGAGGCATGACAGCGAACGTGCGTCTCGTCGGGTTTAACGCGCCTGAGACATGGAGACCATCCTGCACTGCAGAGCGCCAGGTCGGGGAACAGGCAACAGCGCGTCTTGGTCAATTGGTGCGGGGTGCGGCGTTAATTGAGTTTGAGCGCGTGGTCTGTTCCTGCCGGCCCGGGACTGAAGGCACCGATCGATGCAATTTCGGGCGGCTTTGTGGCTCGTTGTTCGTTGACGGTCGGGACGTGGGCAGTACGCTCATTGCTGAAGGTTTGGCCGTGCCATACCGATGTGGCCGCACCAGCTGTCCCCCACCCCCTCAACCCTGGTGCCGATAGCAGGGGCACTCACCCAACACAGACGACGAATCTTCGCGCGCGGCTGAACGCTGACCCGCTGTGTGGTGCGCGTGACGGATCATTATCCAGATGCATTGGATCAGAACGAACCAAGCCACCTCAGACCGGTATCGACGGGTGCGAACGCGACTGCAAAGTGGCGGCACAAAATCGGGTCTCTCCTTTTTGCTCATAGATGTGGATCGCACGGGGTCGGCCCAATCGTGCCCTGCGCTTCGCTCCGGCAAGCACAAATACGGCTTCCACGGCTAGCCGCGGACCCTCCGCATTTGCGCTTGCGACCGGGCCTCTTGCCCCCGTGCCGGGTGATCCCCATCGCAACAAGGAGTAACCCAAATGACCAACCACTACGTCGCCACCGTCCCCGTCAAGTTCACCGACACCGATGGCCAGGAGCGCACCCGTTTTCAGCGCGTGGGCGCGATGTTCCGCAACACCCGCAACGGGGACGGCTCGGAGTTCTTCAGCCTCAAGCTCGACTTCCCGGTCGCGGTCTCGGAGCTGGTGATGTTCCCGCCGAGCGCGAAGGATCCCCAGGACTGAATCCTCTGACGAGGATGGGCCGCCCCGGGACGATCTTGGGGCGGCCCGATCCCTGTTCCAGGGATGCCGTCACCGGCGCGGGTGATCGCCGGCAGCGACCCTTCTTGGTGCCGTTCGCTGCGCGTTCAACGGACGCACTCCCCCCCGGAATGATCAGGCCGCGACAGACCGGCCAGTCAGCCTCAAGGGGGCCATCCGCAAAAACCTATCGGCCAAGGCCTCCCGGTTTTTGCGGCAGAGATTTGGCAAGCCAAATCTGGCCCTCCTTGACCCTGCCTGTCCGCCCTGTCGGAGGGGTTTGCGCCCGCCCGCGGTTCCGTCCGAACACATGGGTGTTCGGCCAGCCCCTCGGGCGGGGCTGGCGGACGGGACCCCTAGGACAGGTGGTGCACTCGGTGGTGAGGGCGGCAGAGCCGCGTCCCTGCGGGCCGCGG
>NZ_JBSXNV010000006.1:0-7098 GCF_056857795.1 Aliiroseovarius sp. B-4 | reverse complement strand
GCAGCGGCTCGCGATCGCGGCACTCAAGACCGAAATCCCGATGACCTATGCCGACATGATCCAGTACATCGAAAATTCCATCGATGTGATCATCCAGGCCGGTCGCCATGACGGCAAACGCGGCATCACCGAATTCTACCTGCCCGGCGCAACTGAGATTGGAACTTCCCCATGAAAACCTTTGAATATGACATCCTGTTCTTTCCGGTGAAGAAGCAAAAGGACTACGACGAGGTGCGACGTGCTTTGAATGAGCGCGGCGCGGAAGGGTGGGAGGTTATCACCGCCGAAGCCGGCGACTACGGCTACACCACTTTCTTGAAGCGTGAGACTGGTACAATGAAGGCGGCATCGGAATGACACGGGCTATTGCAGTCGCTGGCCTGCTCTTGATCTTTGGCACAACTGCTGGCGTAGCCGAGCGGAACCTGATCCCGACGCTCGACAACCACCCAAATGTTTGCCCAGACCAGCCACCTGAGCCGAAGTGGATGCAGAACATCAATGTGCGCGAATCCTATAAGCGCCTTTTGATCCAACAGATATATCGGGCTCAAAGCATGGAGCGCGTCGTAGACTCGCAAAACTGCGACTGTCCCACACGGTATCCAACTTGGGAGGACGCCGTACGCTTCTACACAGAGCGCTATGCTTCATCTAAATACTGGGACGTTGTCGAAGCGACGTCCGAATACCGACGCCAAGCAAATGAGCTTCGACGCGAAGCCATGCCTATCTGCGAAGCCACCGGAAACGGGTAGGTCTCCATGAGTGTCGTCACCTATTTCGTGGAAACCGCTGAAGGCTATCTCAATACCGCTGCCGAGACGCAATTCGGCGCGGTCGCCGCAACGGTCGGCACGTTGCTGGTTCTGGGCACAACACTGGTTGTCATTCTGGTCTTCATCAACATGATCTACCAGTATCGCGCCATGGACGGCCGAACTGCCTTTTGGCTGGCCGTGAAGGTCGGACTTATAGGGGTCTTCGCGGCCAACTGGGTCCAGTTCAATGCGCTTGCCTCAGCAATACTGAACGGAATTGACAGCATTGCCGGCGCCCTTGTGGCTTCTGTCGGCGGCGGATCACCTGGTTCGTCCGGTACCTTTGCAGAGGAATTTGACGAACTGATTGCAGCGCTCGGGGACTATCTGAATGCTGCGGGATCTGAGCTGAACTGGATGGCGGGTGCCTTGCTTGACACACTTGGGGTTCTGCTGCTCTCGATTCTTGGCGGGTTGGCGGCGTTTATTGTTGTGGCGTCCCGGCTCATGATCGCTCTGCTAATTGGCATTGCGCCAGTGATGATCTTCTTGACCCTGTTCGAGGTGACCAAGGATTATTTCGCGCGCTGGTTATCCGCGCTCATTTCATTCGCGATGTATCCGATCGTCGTCGCCGGAGTGTTCGCGACGATCACGGGGGTCTCTCGGGCGCTTCTTGCCGAGCTTGGCGACCCGGAGGGAGCCTCGAACATAGGGGCCCTTATCCCATTTTTCATGATGGTGCTGATGGCAAAGGGTTTCATCATAGCAACGCCTTTCTTGGTCCGGGCGATTTCTGGAAACATCATGATGCCGGCACTCTCGGCCGGGTTCGGGGGAAGCTATGCCTTCGCCAGAGGGCTTGCAGGTAGCCAACAAGTTTACAATCGCTATGCCATCGGTGGCGCAACTGGGGCTGAATACGCAGCCCTTCGAGCGCGACAATTCTTCGGCGTGCAAGCCTTGCCGAGCCGGCCAAATACTGCTGGAGGGCCAACTGCGGCTCGTCCGGGTGACGCAACCGGAACAGGCGCCCGAATGCTAGCACAGCTTTCAAGACTTGGTAGGTTGGGCAGGCGGTGACAGCCAGGTGCCAAAAACTTGCCAAAACTGCAAAGGTTTCGCCGCGGGTTTTTGTCATTGCTAAACGGTTGATCCCTCGCGACACAAGGCACGTGGCCAAACACGACCGTTTCTGCCACAGGCGGCATCGACAATTTTAGCACCGTGCCACGGCCCTGCGCATCGCCCGATTGCCAACTGGCTCAGGCTCTTCGCCGGGGTGTTGCCCTTCACCTTTCCAGTCGTCTGACCAAAGCCAATCTTCGAAATAATAGAGCCAAAGGTAAGTCCACGGAATGATGGTTTGGTCGATCCGCTTCCGCGCGTCCCATTCCCTGGCACCTGGAAGATAAAGACAAAGGCGCAGCGGATCTCTGTAGACGTGAGGCAAAGGACGCCCTGCCGCCAGCAACTCCAGATCCGGGTCGTCTATCTGAACACCGGGCGTTTGACCCGGCTGAAACGTGATAGTGGCAAGGTAGGAGCGCGCCAAGGCGGTCGGTTGTATAGGCTCTTGCCATGTCAATTTGTTTGCGCGGACCTGCCCCACACCACTGATAGCCGGGCTTGCCTTCAGGAACAGCAGCTGCTGCGACAAGGTCAGGTCGTATTGCCCGCCTCGTCCTATCATCAATCACCGAAGAACGTATTTGTGGGCACGGTCGTTGATGCTGCGACCTTCGATGTCGTCAGCCCGACCACAGGTGCGACAGAAAGCAGACCCGATTTGCGACCATCCGACACCGCATTGACGCGGTTGCCGAGAACCCGTCCGGTGACACCGGAACCGAACGAACGCTCCATGTTCAATGACACACGGTCCTGACCAACAGCATCGCGAAGGACTTCAAAGTCGGACAGAGCTTGTGCGTGCCACGCATAGAACGCTGGTGCCCGGCGTTCATCCTTGTTCCAATTGTCGGCGAAGTTTTCCCCGTTGGTTGTCTCGTTCAGGATGGCATAGCCCCGCCGTCCGTCCAGAATCGGGCGGTCGATGAAGTGCGGCATCATCCGGATCGTTTCGACCAACAGATCCATTTCGTCATGGAAGACGTGGTTGCGCACGCAATAGGCATAGGACTGCATCGCAAGGGTGGTAATGATAACGGAAATCGGGGCCACGTCTTGCGTGTTGTTCTGATAAAAAACGTCGCGGTGCCGTTTGAGCAATTGCACGATGCGGCGCAGGATGCCTTTCACTGCTTCTCGGACGGGGAACGGCTCCACCGTCGCCTCGTCCCGTTGCATGGCGATAAACTTGCCCACAAAGGTAGGCCGGAGTGCGGCGCGCTCATCGAACAGGGTCTTGTAGGCCCGCGGGTTTGTCGGATGCCATTCCTTCAGAGCCCGGTCGGGCACCAATTCGCCCCGGTTGCCGCAGACCGGGTTTGCTATCGTCGGGGATAGGTCGAGGTGGAAGTCCCCCGCATAGTTGAGACGCCAACAACGCTTTTTTTCTTCGAGAAGGCGCACATAGGTGGCGTGTTCCTTGAGCCGGTTTCCAACCGCCGCCTTCAGGGTCGCTGGTGAGATGCCGGACGCGATACCTGCACAAAAGCAGATCAGATCGACATCGAATTCCCGCCGCCCGATTGGCTTCACGGCCGTTCCAAGCGCATTGGACCCTTGGAGATAGACCAGAACACTGACGAGTAGGGGATCAGTTGAACCGGACAGCCAGTCTCCGACGGCACCATAGCTCTGGCGCGCACGATCAAACTGGGTTTCGGTGAGGTCCAGATCCTCGCCTATCTCGTCCAGGATGGTGAATATCTGCGTGCGCCGCCGAATATCACTGTCGGTCAGCGGCTGTCGCAACATCTGATTCATGCCGCTTTCTCCTTGAGTTGATAGACCGGCACGAAGGTATCGGCAGGCTGGGTGAAAAAGATCGGGGTCAGGTGGGGCTTTGCTTTTCGGGCTTCTGACATACCGAGGCCCTTGAGGCGGCCGATCTTCGTGGTGTCATCCAAGGTAAAAAACCCGCTCGGGACAGACGGCGAAATGCGGTAGATGCGATCCCCATCGTAAGGGTGTCCCGTCAGAAGTTTTGCCATGCCGAGGGCGCCATGTGATTGCCCATCCGCGTAAAGGTTGAGGACTTTGAGGCCGAGTCCGGCAAACCCTGGACTTTCGGGCAGCATGTAGACTTCGTCCAGACACCCCAGGCTCAGAATGCGCAGGTCTGACGGATGCCACCCCAGAAGAGTGATGGCTTCGACGACAGCAATGGCTGTGGGATTGTTGGCCCATGTCCCGCCATCGGTTAGGCCAATATCATCAGCAGTGCGATGTCGCTTGAAATACGTAGGTGCCGCTGCCGTAGCCAGGGCGGCATCCAGCGCAGTCTTGCGATAATCGGTTTGCAGGCGTGTGTGATGCGCGGTCTTGTAGATATAAGGGCTGCGGAGATCGGCATCCCACGCCGGGATCACCAACCGGGTCTGTGATTGCCCGATCAGATCGTTGTTGAGAACGGCCTTGAGTTCACGGGTAAGAATTGCCGCATCGTGCTTTGGACCGACTGCGTGCCGACCTGTGGCGGTGAGGTTGCGCCATGCCTGCCGTATCCTCCCCAGCGGTTCATCATCCGCATTGTCCTGACCGAAGATGACAGGCCCGCGACGCTCGTAAAGCTCGAGCAGTTCCTTTGCCGTGCGGCCGAGGCCAAGGCCGAGTGCGATGATGCCACCCGTCGATGTGCCCGCGATGAGATCGAAATAGCGCCCAATGGGCTGGCCCAGATCTTCCTCGAGCCCCGCGAGGAATGCAGCGGGCATCGTGCCCTTAATCCCGCCCCCGTCGATGGAGAGGATGCGACGTATCTGCCTGTTGTTCCCACCGTTGCTCATCCTGACATCCATTCCGCTTATGCCCTTCAGCCTTTCGGCGGATACGGGTCCTTGCCATAGGTGTTGCGCTCGCGGATGCGACCGTTCTCGCCGTGGATCAGCATCTCGCTGCCCTGACGAATGGCGGATTCCCGCGCGGCCGTGATGGCCTCGCGCTGCGTGCCGTGGACGGAAGACGCACGGGAGTTACCCGCCCCCTTCACTGCCCAACCGCTTTCATGCGGCACAACATGCTGATTTTTCTTAGACATTTCAAGCCTCGCGTGTCGATTTCGGTTGACGATGCGACAACCTTGTGTTTAAATATACAGTAAGAAATGGCGTTTATCAACCACAACAATAACCGCCGGGAGAGGATCATGTTCGGACAAAGACTGCGACTTGCCCGCAAGCGGGCGGGTCTATCCATGCAAGCGCTCGCGGAGCGCGTAACCCCAAACGTGTCGGCACAGGCCATCAGCAAATACGAGGCGGACAAGATGATGCCGTCTTCGTCGGTGCTGGTCGGCCTCGGCAAGGCGCTCGGCGTGTCACTGGACTTCCTGCTCGGCGGTCAGGTCGAAGCTCTGGAAAGCGTCGAGTGGCGAAAGAACTCAACCGCCTCGGCGCAGGATCGCGCGATGGCGGAATCCATTGTGATCGAGAAGCTCGAAGACTATCTTGCCATCGAGGACATCCTCGACATGCACCCCGCTGAAGACCCCTTCGCCGTGCTGCGCGTGGACATGGTGGCCGATGAAGAGGCCCTCGACGCCAAGGCGCGGGACGTGCGGCGCGAGTGGCAGCTCGGGATCGACCCGATCCCGAGTATGACCGCGCTGCTCGAAGACAAGGGACTCAAGGTCATCGAGGCCGATCTCCCGGAACGCATCAACGGGCTGGCCTGTCATGTCGAACGGGCGGAGGGCGCACCGACTGAGGTGATCGTCGTCTCGCGGCACACCAATGTCGAACGCAAGCGTTTTAACCTCGCCCACGAACTCGCGCACCGGATCATCACCGAAACCGGCAATGCCGCACTGAAAAAGGAACCCTCGATGCACCGCTTCGCGGGGGCGTTCCTCATTCCGCGTGAGCATCTGGAAGAGGAAGCTGGCCGAAACCGTCACGGCATGACCTGGATAGAGATCATGCGGCTCAAGCGCACCTATGGCGTCTCTGCCGCCGCGATGCTCGTGCGGCTCGGCCAGGTGGACATCCTATCGAAGAGTGCTGTGGAATATGCGTTCAAGACCTATGCGCGAAGCTGGCGGCGCGAGGAGCCGGAGCCTATCGGTCCAGGCGAGGGCTTCGCGGCTTTCGAGAAGCCGCAGCGCTTCGAGCGCCTCGTCTGGCGCGCGCTCGGCGAGGAGATGATTTCCCCCGTGCGGGCGGCGCAAATGCTCGGACTCCCCTTGAGCGTTGTCGAACGCGACATCAGGGGGCCTCGTGACCAGTGACCTGTGTTGTCGTCAATGATGCGTCCTGTCTTATCGACTTGAAGAAGGGAGAGTTGCTGCACGTCCTGCTGCGGCTGCCCTATCGCTTCATCGTGCCCCTGCCCATTCGTGAAGAGGAGCTTCTCGACTTCACGGCTCAGGAATGGCGGATGCTCGAAGATGGTGGCCTTGCCACCTATGACCTGCCAGCCGAGGAAGTCGCGCAGGTGGTTGCGCTCAAGCGTGAGCACAGCCGTCTGTCAGCCTATGACTGCTTCGCTCTGGTCACGACAACCTGCCAGGAAAACGGCATCCTCCTGACCGGCGACAATCTTCTGCGCAAAGTCGCCACCGCCCGCGCTGTGCGCGTTCATGGCGTCCTGTGGATCATAGACGAGTTGCACGCCGCCGAAGTCTGCGAGGTCGAGCTTCTTGTTTCCGCACTGCAAATCTGGCGGGCGGATGAGGCGGTCTTCCTGCCTCCTGCCGAGATCGACAAGCGGCTGCGCCGTCTGGGGGCATAATCTGAACAAGGTGGAGATGGCTGGACCCTGCCCACGACGTTCCCAGCGAGAGATCGAACGGTCGTGCAAGCCAAACCCTCTTTTTGGCAAAAAAACACCGTTTGTTACATTCAGCGTTACGGAAGCTACGGGCAGGTCGCCATGCCCGCCACCCTATCGCGCAACCAGCCTTTCACCATCCTCCTCTCGCAGCATCGCTTCCATTTCGTCCAAGCCATCGACAGCGGAGCGCATCTGCGCCTCATCAACGACGCTCGCAGCGTCAGCATCCACGACCTTGCTTCCAAAATCCATCTCCATCTGTCGCTGTTCCTCGGCGATAACGGCGTGAACGACGGGCGCGGTCTTCTTTGGAGCGGCGTCGGCTTGGCCTGACGGTTGACCATCGCCAGCCTGGCTTGCCCTCTCCACATCGGCTTCTGTTCCCCCTGGCCCATCCGACGGCGGCGTCATCGGCATGGCGCGCACACTCAGCGGC
>NZ_JBSXNV010000005.1:0-6178 GCF_056857795.1 Aliiroseovarius sp. B-4 | reverse complement strand
GCAGCGGCTCGCGATCGCGGCACTCAAGACCGAAATCCCGATGACCTATGCCGACATGATCCAGTACATCGAAAATTCCATCGATGTGATCATCCAGGCCGGTCGCCATGACGGCAAACGCGGCATCACCGAATTCTACCTCCCCGGCGCTAATGAGATTGGAACTTCCCTATGAAGACCTTTGAATACGTTATCCTGTCCTTTCCCATGACCCGCAAAACCAGCCTTGCCGACATGCAAGCCAGCCTGAATGCCAAAGGTGCGGAAGGCTGGGAGGTGGTGTCGATCAGCACTTCGGAATTCGCCAATGTCGGGCACACGGTCTTCCTGAAGCGTGAGACCACACCCGCCGGAGCCACGGCATGAGGCAGGCGCAGCACCTCGCCTTGGCCGCGCTGGCCCTAAGCCTGACGCCTACCTTCGCCGTTGCCGAGCGCAACCTAGTGCCAACCTTCGATCGCAGCTTTGACGTCTGTCCGAACCGGCCCGCTGAACCCGTCTGGATGCAGGAGATCTCCCTGCGCCAAGCCTATCAGCGCGTGTTGGTACAGGACATCTACCGCGCCCAGAACCTCGAGCGGATCGTCGAGACCGGCAGTTGCGATTGCGAGATCCGGTTCCCGTCCTGGGACGCGGCCGAGGCCGTGTTTCGGGAGAGCTACGCGAACAACGAACGATGGGAACTGCTGCAAGCCTCGGACGCCTACAACCGCCGCGCCAACGCCGCCCGTCCGGAAGCCCGGGCCATCTGCGACGCCGCAGGCAACTGGTAAGGCAGCCCCGCGATGAGCGTCGTCACCTATTTCGTTGAAACCTCCCAGGCCTATCTCGACACCGCCGCTGAGACCCAGTTTGGTGCGGTTGCGGCAACGGTTGGCACGCTCCTGGTTTTGGGGACAACGCTGGTGGTGATCCTCGTCGGCATCAACATGATCTATCAGTATCGGGCCATGGATGGGCACACGGCCTTCTGGCTCGCGGTCAAGATAGGGCTCATCGGGATATTCGCGACCAATTGGATGCAGTTCAACGCGTTCTCGTCTGCCATTCTCTATGGAACCGACAGTATCGCGGGTGCGCTGGTGGCCTCCGTCGGCGGCGGCAGCCCGGGCCCTTCAGGCACCTTCGCGGAGGAATTCGACCGGCTGATCGCGGAGCTGGGCGACTATCTGAACGCTGCCGGGTCCGAGCTGAACTGGATGGCCGGCGCCATGCTCGACATCGTCGGCGTGCTTCTGCTCTCGATCCTCGGCGGACTGGCCGCCTTCATCCTCGTGGCCTCCCGCCTGATGATCGCGCTCCTGATCGGGATCGCCCCGGTGATGATCTTCCTGACCCTCTTCGAGGTCACCAAGGATTATTTCACGCGCTGGCTGTCCGCGCTGATTTCCTTTGCGCTATACCCCATCGTCGTCGCAGGCGTGTTCGCAACGATCACAGGCGTTTCCTCCGCACTCATCGGTGAACTAGGCGATCCCGAAGGGGCCTCAAACATCGGCGCGCTCATCCCCTTCTTCATGATGGTGCTCATGGCCAAGGGTTTCATTATCGCCACGCCCTTCATCGTCCGCGCGATCTCCGGCAACATCATGATGCCCGCCCTCTCCGGAGGTCTCGGCGGCGGCTACAGCTTTGCCCGCGCCGCCATGGGAGGTCAGCAGGCCTACAATCGCTACCTCATCGGCGGGGCCAGTGGCGCAGAATACGCAGCCCTTAGGGCGCGGCAGTTCTTTGGCGTGCAGCAGATGCCTGCAAGGCAAGGCATGGGGCAGAAGGGTTCCGAAGGAAGCACAGGATCCGCAGACTCGGGATCAAAAATGCTGGCGCAGCTTGCGAGACTGGCACGACTTGGTCGACGGTGACAGACCAAAGCGACCATCCATTCGGCACCGAGGTCGCCGCGTTGCGACTCGTCGAAGCTGTCATTTGGTAGGTACGCTAGCTTGCAGCAAAATGTCTAGAAAACACCGTCAACGGCCCTGATCGTTGAAGCGGTTTTGCCAAAGAAAGCATCAACGTCGCTCAACCGAAATCTAGCGTCTTATTGTCCTCAGTGTAGTGGGGGCCAATTACGTAATCGTCCAACTCAAGCTCTGGATTCATCATTGAAGTCGTAAATATGACCTGATTGGGTAATGGGGTTTCCGTCGTGAGCTTTACAATGAGCTCCTGAAAACGGTGGCTCCGTGATGGCGTCATACCCTTGTCTTCAATGTTGTCAAAAAGGGCGAACCTCGGATGGAAGAAGTCTTTGTCCGCACATGCCGCAAGGTGGAGACCAAGAATGGCTGCGTTCTTTAGGAAGACGTTGCTGCTTTCCGAGAAATTCGCCAAACCGTCCAGCAAGATCGCATCATCTTCAAAACTTAGGTCGACATGGTCTGCGACCTTAAACTCTTCCTGCGCGCCACTGTCATCCATGCGAAGAATGGCTGCAGCCTTGGAGGATACAAGGCGCAAAGCGCTGCTTCGACGCCTTGTTGCGGCTTTCTGCAACGCCGTTCTTTGATCTTTTGCGCGGGTAAGGTCTGCATTGAGGCGTTCCTTTTCTGCTGAAAGTTCGTCTAGCTCCGTCGCTCTCTGAATACTGCGCCGTAGCTGTTCGAGCTCCTTATCAATCCGGCCAATCGCACTGTACCGTTCTGCCAAGAATGCTTCGCGGGGCGAATTGCTCATCTCGAACTTCAACGCGAATTCCGCTGTGAGCTGCTCATAATTTCCCTGCAACTTGCCATAGTGCCGTTTCGCGTCGCTGAAGCCTTGAAGCTCTTGTGCCAAAAGTTGGCGCGATTCTTTGATCTGAAGCTCAATATCAACACGGATGTAGTTGTAGCGGCTAGCTGACACCTCCTGGTCAATCTCTTGCCCGCACAAATGGCAGGTGTCGTCATCCACTTTACTCGAAAGGGTTTGTAGGCACGAAGGACAATGCGAGAATTCAATACTGCCAAGCACCTGCGCGGTTCGCTCCGCACTTTCAAGTATCAAGAGTGATTGGGTGAGATGATCAATAAACCTTTTCAACTCCATCTGTTCAAGCTTGCTGCTCTCCACCTTGCGCGATGTGGTAGCTAAGCTTTGGCGGAGTGCTTGAAGTTTTGCTATGGCCTGTTTTCTGTCTTTGAAGAAACTCGCATTCTGGTCGCTGCTCACCGCGTCATCAACGCCTTCAATTTCTGCGGTAAGCTTGCGTTTCTTATTCTCTAGCCCGTCAATTTCGCTCTCGATCGCCGAAACGGTAACGCCGATCTGATCGGGGAAGGAATTCAGCAATGCAGACCATTTGCTATCAACCGCAGCGAACTTACTCTCGAGTTCCCGAATTGAAAGCTCAACTTCAAACAGGCCAAAGCCTCGGATGCCACAGATGAGGTCTCCTACCGCCGTTCTGATCGTCGCCTTGTCGAAGCTCTCAAAGCGAAACAATCGGGGCGCGGGCGTTCGTTGATCAGAATACAACAAACGCATAAGTTGGTGGCTTGTGATGTTTGAAGCGCCATCGCTTTGCGCTTCCGGCAAAAGCATAGATCGGAACAGAACTTCCGTGAAGCTCAAGTTGCTTTGGCCGCGATAGATCGGGTACTTCTCCCAACCTTCGATACCGTGCTCACCGCCAGCTTCAATGTCTCCGAAGTACACCCAGACTGGAGGCCGCCCTTCGACCTTTTCGCGCCTTAATGACAGCTTTCCACGCGGTGTCGATATCTGAGCTTGAACCTCTTCGACACGTGCTGTCGCCGGCTTCCATTCCTTAAACTCACCTCCAAGGATAAAGAAAATGAAGTCAGCAATGGTGGATTTGCCAACACTATTCTCTCCTCGGATAATATTGACCCCGGCGTGAAATTCTTGGTCGTAAACGGGTTTGCCGCGCGCCATTACGCGAAGCCTGTCCAACCTTAAGAAACTATGGTCAAAGTCAGTCATAGTAACGCAGCCCTGTTCTACTTCTTAGGTCCGAGTTTGACGCAAATTCATCTGTCGCCATTAGGCTGACCATGAAATCAAGAGCGATTGTTTCGGTTTCGTCTTGGTGAACATTTGACAAATCACTCGCAGTCCGTCGGCCAATATTTGTCAAGGCAACAGCGCCAACATCATAACTTTCCTTACTCAAGATTTCCTTTGCGACGAGAGAGACAAGCGCGCGTTTTTGTATGGGGGTCATCGAGTGAAAAAGCAAAGTCGCGGGGGGAAAAACAACAAACTCATCCTTCTTTTTAGGAAGGCCCAGCTCGCCATATCTATTGCGATACGTATTTGTCATCTTGATGTCGCCGATCAAAGCAGGTGTAGCCACAAAATAGTCTAATACAAATAACCGCTCGATTGAGAGCGCGTCACCTTGCCAGCCATCAAGAATTCTAAGGAACCTTCGTGCTGCTGAGGCAACATCCAATTGAGGATACCAAAGACGGGACTTCATCGTTCAGTATCCCAACGTATGTGGCACTGCTCTGTGAGGAAATAGATGGCGCTTTGGATGTTGGTAGCACCAAAAGTCGTAGCTCCGATCTTTTTGTTGGCGAGAGGTTCGATGACTTTTTCCTGAACCGCATTGTCGATTTCTTCTTCTGTCGCCCCTTTGCAGACCAATGGGAAGTAAACTTGCGCCTGAAAGCGCTGCTCAACTTCACTCAAAAGGAGATCGTAGTCAGAACGTGTGCCTGGCTGCAAACCAAGACTCATATACTTACGTGCAAAACTGTTCTGACGGCTGTTCGCATAGGTGTATCTGTTTTCGCGGTCCGCAGCGTTCATTTTTTCCCACAAATCTCTGCGGTCATAGTCTGCCTTTTCAGAATACCCTTCCGCAGCGATCTGGGTATCGTGATCGCTAAGTTCCGGTGTGTCCGCTGCTAACTTCTTGGCTTGTTCGATGTGTCTATTCACACTGGTATAAATGGCGCTTTCCTTGGATTGAGGTTTGCAAATGTTGATGTGGTCAGCCTCAATGGGAATTGGATCGGTGCCGCTGATCCCGGGATTGGCGCAGTTCATGGGAACTACTTGAACGACACCAGAAAGTTTCTGTGACTCGTAATATGCAACGTTCTTTAGGTTTTCATTGCTTGCCACATATTTACCGTAGGTGTCTCGGATATACTCAAGCACAGTGGTCTCACCTGACAACGCAGTGATATGAGACGAAGACCAGCCAGGGAGTTCTTTCTTCACGACTTGCGGTAACGGGGGAGCTGAATGCGGTGTTGCCAAAAACATTACGCGCAACGTCCGAGCGGCAAGTGCGGCGGCTTGCTCGTCGCTTGAGCCATGGCAGTGGTTCAATAACAGTTTTGTTATGATCCCACCAAGGCTGTGCGTGACAAAGATTATGGGGCGTTTGCAAACGCCTTTTCCACATAGAATTTCTGTTGCCAGTTTGGCGAGCTCGAAGATATCGAGTTCTTTTTTGATCCATTTCTTAAATTTGCTGGCCGGATAACCGAACGTGCACACACGGACGTCAGGGTGATCTTCTGCCATCCAGTCTGGCCAGTAGCCCGCCTTCGATGTCCAGGTCTTTTTCGGGTCACCGGTCAGCCCATGTACAAAAACCACATCGAGCAGTGCTTGTTCTGGGTTATGAACAATTGTGAACGAAACTTCTTCGGGCACTGGAACATCTATCTCGATTGTTTTCCTAACTCTCGCACAACATATAGTGGAGAGCTAGACCGTAAATTGCCTATTTCGAAGTTCGCCAGTTTGGCGCAAGGAGAGCGATCAGCCAGAAGATTCAAGAAAGGACTACAACAAATGTCTTCTTTTTGAAGCACGCCATGTATATAACGTGTCCGCAGCGACAGTCAGGAACCCGCCCTCCCTGACAGACAGGCGATGCCCACCACGCTATCGAGCAACCAGCCTTTCACCACCGTCCTCTTGCAGCATCGCTTCCATTTCGTCCAACCCATCAACGGCGGAGCGCATCTGCGCATCATCAACGACGCTCGCAGCTTCAGCATCCGCAACCTGGCCCCCAAAATCCATCTCCATCTGGCGCTGTTCCTCGGCGATGACGGCTTGAACGACAGGCGCGGTCTTCTTTGGAGCGGCGTCGGCTTGGCCTGACGGTTGACCATCGCCAGCCTGGCTTGCCCTCTCCACATCGGCTTCTGTTCCCCCTGGCCCATCCGACGGCGGCGTCATCGGCATGGCGCGCACACTCAGCGGC
>NZ_JBSXNV010000004.1:0-2524 GCF_056857795.1 Aliiroseovarius sp. B-4 | reverse complement strand
GTATTTCGCGTTTCCAAGAAACGCGCCTGTGCCCGCGATCTTCCGCTACGCGGGCGGCCGCGAGCGCACGGTCAACACGCAAACTCCTGAAGACGGCGTGATCCGCGTCAGCGGCGTGAACCGCCAATGGGTCCTGCGACTTGGCGAAGAGGTGGTCTGCATCGAGGCGATCCCGCCCGCGGAGGCCACCTCATGAGCGATACCGGGAACACCGAGCTGGAAAAACGCCTCGCCGCCCTTGAGAAAGGCAGTGCCCGCGCCCCCACGGCGTCGCAGCGCCGGTCGCCCCTTCTCGCGCTGATCGTGGTCCTCGTCATCGGCGCAGGTGGTGCCCTGCTCTATCTCCTCTCACAGCCCGACGAAGAGGAAGCCTTGCCGACGGCCACCCCGGACGTCTTCCAAAACGAGGGGGACGGCTTTGGCGCTATCGAGACCTTGCCCCCGCCCGAGCCCGAGGTTGTGTTTGTCGGACCGGATCCAGTCGAGCCCAACGCGGAGCTTCTGGCGCAGATCACCGCGCTGCAGGCTCAGATCGAGGAATTACGCAACGCCCCCGAACCGGTCGTCGAGGAAGACACCGCCGCCGCAGAGGCGATCGACGCGCTGACCGCTCAGATTGCGGCGCTACAAGCCGCCTCGGAAGCCGCACAGCAACGATTCCAGGACGAACTGACGGCGCGGGATCGCAGCCTTGAGCAACTCCGCATGGATCTGGAACTGGCCCAACTCGAGGCCAGCCGACCGCAACCCGCCCCAGCGGCCCCCACGGAGGATGAGCTGCGCGCACGCGAGCAAGAGCGACTGCGCCGCGAGGAAGAAGCCCGGCGCATGGCCGAGCTGGAGCGCCGCGCCGCGGAGGAACGCGCCTTCCAGGAGCGGCGCATCGCCTCGCCCACCATCGCGTTTGGCAGTGCCTCAGGAGCGAATGAAACGGCTCTGACCGAACGCACCTTCGGCGAGGTGACGGATTTCGTGCTGAACGGCGCGCTGCCCTCGACCGTGACGCAGGCCGAGGTGATCGCCAATCCCTCCAACACGATTCTACAGGGCACCATGATCCAGGCCGTCATGGAAACTGCGCTTGACAGTTCGCTGCCCGGCCAGACCCGTGCCGTGGTGTCCGAGGATGTCTACAGCGTCGACGGCACGCGCCTCCTGATCCCCCGCGGATCCCGTCTCATCGGGCGCTACCGCGCCGGCGTCGATATCGCGCAGCGCCGCGTCACGATCGCCTGGGATCGGATTATCCTGCCCGACAACCAGACGATCCAGATCAGCTCCTTCGGGGGCGATGAACTGGGCCGTTCTGGCGTCACCGGGCTCATAGACACGCGCTTTGCCGAGCGTTTCGGGTCGGCCGCCCTGATCTCGCTGATTTCGGCCGCGCCAAGTGCCGCCGCATCCGAGGTCCAGGATGAGACTGCCGCCGACGTTTTCGAAGACGTGGGCGATGATCTGGCAGATGCGACGGACAGCGTCATCGGCGACTATCTCTCCATCGGCCCCGTCATCTATGTCGACCAGGGCGCCCGCGTCACGGTCATGGTCGACCGCGATCTGGAGATATTCTGAGCCCATGTCGCTGAGCTATCTCCAGACCTCGCTTGACCGGATCGACGCCGCCGCCCGCGACGATGTCATCGAGATCTGCATCAACCCCGACGGGACCTGCTGGGGCGAATTCCAGGGCGATCACTTCATGCGCGCGCTGGACCAGAGGCTGACCGGCGTTCAGGTCAGGGACCTCGGTAACCAGATCGCCTCATCGGCCAATACCACGATGAGCAAGGACCGCCCCATCGTCTCCGTCTCGATCACCTACAAGGGTCGCCCGATCCGGGCACAGGTCATCACCCCGCCCGCCGTGCTCTCGGCCATGTCGATCAGCCTGCGGTTCTTCTCAAGCCTGCCACTCGAGGGCATTGCGCTCGATTTCCTCTACGGAAAGGAGTGCAAGCTCGAAGACCTGCGCGTCGAAAAAAAGCGCGCCTTGCGCGCAGTGGTGGCCGCGGGTTTGATCGATGATGCGCTCGCCTTCTGCGTCGAGAACAAGCTCAACATGATCGTCTCGGGTGGCACCTCCACCGGCAAGACCGTGGCCGCGCGCAAGATCCTGTCTCACGTACCATCTGAGGAACGCATCGTCACCATCGAAGAAGCGGCCGAGCTTCTGCCGACCCAGCCAAATGCCGTGACCCTCATCGCCAATCGCGACGCGGAATTCCAGACCGCCGATGTGTTGCTCACCGCAACGCTGCGGATGCGTCCCGACCGGATCATCCTGGGCGAAGTGCGCGGCAAGGAGGCCATGACCTTTCTGGAAGCCATCAACACCGGCCACGGCGGGTCCATGACCACGCTGCATGCCGAAACCCCGCAACTCGCCGTGCAGCGGCTCGCGATCGCGGCACTCAAGACCGAAATCCCGATGACCTATGCCGACATGATCCAGTACATCGAAAATTCCATCGATGTGATCATCCAGGCCGGTCGCCATGACGGCAAACGCGGCATCACCGAATTC
>NZ_JBSXNV010000003.1:0-5008 GCF_056857795.1 Aliiroseovarius sp. B-4 | reverse complement strand
GGGGTTTGCGCCCGCCCGCGGTTCCGTCCGAACACATGGGTGTTCGGCCAGCCCCTCGGGCGGGGCTGGCGGACGGGACCCCTAGGACAGGTGGTGCACTCGGTGGTGAGGGCGGCAGAGCCGCGTCCCTGCGGGCCGCGGGGGAAGCGGACACCAAGGCTGCCTGAGCCTGAATGCGACGCAAGTATATAATTGACAGAGGGGTATATTATCGTAAGGTAGGGGCAGCCTTGGTGGAAGGTGGCAGGAAATAGGGGGTCTTTCTTCGCATGTCGCGCTCAAAACGTCTCACAGATGCGGACCGCATGGAGATCGTTCGCGAAGCTGCGGAAGGCATTTCCACTTCAGTGCTGGCGGAACGGTTTGGCGTGTCGGTGCGGGCGATTCAGTACACGCTCAAAGCCGATGCCGAGCGCCAGACGGATGCCGCAATTCCGGTCTCCGCTGTCAGTGTGAAGGTTACGGCTGCGGAGCTTGCGGCGCTCGACGAGGTGTTGGCCGAAGCCGGGATCGAGAGCCGGGCCGAGGGGCTGCGGCGGCTCATTCAGGCGGCAGGCGGCGTGTTTGTCCCGGACGCGCAGATGGCAGCAGAGATGGCGCGCTACCGCGCCTCGCTGCACGAGGTCGGCAATGGGGTCGCGCAGATTGCCAAGCAGATGACGCAGGCCAATCGGCGGGGGCAGGGGGCCGTGGGGGGCACGAGTGCCGAGTTCACCGAATTGCGCCTCGCGCAGATGCGCGGGCTGGCGCGGTTCATCCTGGATTCTGCTGACGAGATCGATCTGCTTCTGCGCCGCCGTCGGGACGCAATGCAGCTGCAGGCCACGGCCGCGCTGAGGGAGTTTGCCCATGCGGCTGAATGATGCCGTCCATGCCGTCACGGGCGAGGTCTTTCGGGATGGCTGGAGCCGCGTCCGGGGCTCAATGCAGGGGCTGCACGTGGCCAAGCAGACCCAGCTTGCGCGCGCGGCAGCAGGACATCGGCCAGCGGTCTTCAAGGCGATCAGAGGCGGGGGTACGCATACCAAATCGCAGCTCGCAAACCAGCTCGATTACCTCACCACCAAGTCCACACATATCGTGGACAGTAGCGGGTTCCTGGATGGCAAAGCGAAGCTCGAGTCGGGTGACATCAAGGACCTGACCGAGCGCTTTGCCAAACGGTGGGATGCGGGCTTCAAGCCCAAGCTCGGACAGACCACCCACATGCTCATGTCCTTCCCCATCGGCACGCGCGGGGAGGATGTGCGCGACATCGCGACGGATGTGGCCGAGCGGTTCTTCCAGACCGATGAGGGGCATTTCGACTACATCATCGCGGTGCATGAGGACCGCGATCACCCTCATGCGCATCTGGTGCTGAACCGCCGCTCGCAGGAAGGCGAGTTCTTCTTTCTGGGGCGCAACCACCGCTTCAACTATGACGACTTCCGCCTCGCCATGGTCGAGGAGGCGGAAAAGTATGGTGTGCGGCTGGAAGCCACGCGCCGGGTGGATCGCGGGGTTGTGCATTACCCAGCCCGCACAAGCGAGGTCTATGCCGCGAAAGAAGAAGGGCGCGCACCCCGCGAGCGCGAACGCGTGGGGCAGGATCTGACGCGGACGCTGGCGGAGATCGCCAACACCAGAACTGTCTACCATTCGCTTGCCGCGGAGGCCTCCCGGGAGGCCCGCGAGGATATCGCCGCGGCACTCTTCCGCGCGGGCGAGGTGTTGGCGCATGGCGGGCAGGTGGACCGAACAGGAGAAGTGTATATGGCCGAGGATCAAAGCTTTGAGGATTTGAGAAGCCTCTATGCGGAAAAGCTCGCGCGGGTGCAGGGCATGATCGCCGAGAAGTCTGACGCGGAACGTCCCGTGCTGGAAAAGCGCCTCATCGAGATCCAGACGCAGGTCCAGCACATGCAGCCCTTGGGGCTGCGATCATCCACGCTGTCAGAGACCCCCTCGGAGGGCGGGATCTATTCCGAAGCCAATATCGACGCCAGCCAGCGCGAGCGACTGGCCGAGCCCGACCTAAGATCGCGCATTGACGCGGCACTACGGGGCACGGGGATCAGCACATCGGAAGTGGTGGCCCGGATCGAGACGGGCGCGTCAAATGCAGCGCTCGAGCATCAATGGATCGCAGATGATCTCTCCAAAGTGGCCGAGGCGCGCGATCTGAACCTCGAACGCCGCGCTGATCTGGAACAGGCGCGCGACATTCTCAACGATGTGCATGTCGCGCTTGGTACGCTTTTGGAGCGCGAGAACGTGCTGCGCCGGGATGGCGTCATGGAAGCGGAACCGGTCAGCGAGCGGGTCCATTATCACCGGGACGCGGTCCGGGCGATGGAAGGGACAATCCGTCAGGAGATGCGCGCAGACGGCCTGACTGCGCAGCAGATCGAGGACCGGGACTGGGAGGTTGTCTCACGGGCGGAGCGCCGGATCGAGACGGAGCAGCGTGCATATCTCGAGGCACACCCAGATCTGCTCGCACGCCCTGGCGATGTGATTGACCGGTCTGAGCCTTACAGGGAGACCATTACCGATGCCGCCCGCGCCAGCGAGATCACCCGCGAGGTCGACCGGATCATGGAGGGACGCGACATCCGCACGCCCGTTGCAGATGCTGTCACGGATGAATTCAGGGAGCGCTATCCGGACATGCCGTCCCACCTCGCCCGCGGGCTTGGCGCGACCTACGCGGCCGTCGTCGAGATACGCGACACGGAGGTCATCAATCAGGTCCGCCGTGAAAACGAGATGCGCGACGGGCTTGGGTCTGGCACGCGCGACGCACTCCTCGCAGCCCGCGGTGAAACTGCGCCGCAGTCTGACCGTGCCGACCGCCTTGCAGACGAGATTACGCGTGTTCTGGAGCATGAGCGGGCGGGGGAGTTGTCCGCGCCCTTCGAGACCGAGGCGGAGCGGGACGCCTTCCGTGGCGAGATCGCGCGGGTGCTGGACGTTCGCCAACTCGACCGGCTCACATCCGGCGATGCCGATGCGCTGGACAAGGTTCTCGAGGACCGCCTCGACCGGCTCTATGTCGCCAAGGTCTACCTGCAATCGGATGCAGCGACGGCCAACACGGAGGCCTTGCGCCAGGTGGTCGATGATCTTGCCGAGACCGAATATGAAAAACACCGCACTGGCGATGTGGATGGCGAGATCGAGCGGGGTCAGGTCCATTGAGCGCCGCCATGGGAAAAGCGCGGATCGCAACAGGGGTCCTTCTGGTAACGCTGGTGACCGGGGCCATGGGCTATACCATCGCCTCGGCGGTGCTGACTTACCAGGATCTCGGCTTCGGGGCCGAGATCGACTTCGCCTATATCGCGCAAAACTATCTGGCGATCCTGGACCGCCGCCCGGAGGACGCCCAACTTATTCACTTGATCATTGGCAGCTTCGCCGCCGCCGGCCTGATGCTGAGCCTCGCCCTTTCAGGCTCGGCCCTCACACGCTTTGGCCAGACCCATTGGCAAAGTGCGCGCGAGATGAAGGCCAATGGCTTCTTCGGGGCGCCCGGGACCGGGTTCATCCTCGGCAAACTTGGGCCGCCCGGCTCCCGCGCCAATTACATTTGCTCCAAGGTCTTCCCCCATGCGCTGATTGTGGCGCCCACGGGCCGCGGCAAGACCACGGGCTTTGTCATTCCGAACCTGCTGACCTGGCAAGGCTCTGCCGTGACGCTCGATGTGAAGGGCGAGTGCTTCGAGGCCACGGCCCGGCACCGCGCAGCCCAGGGCGACAAGGTCTATCGCTTTGCCCCAACCGATTGGGAGGGCAAGCGCACGCATCGCTACAACCCGCTCCTGCGCATCTTTGAGCTGAAAGATCCCGCGCGCCAGCAGATGGAACTGCAGCTCCTGGCGACGCTGTTTCTGCAGAGCGACAATGACCGGGTGCAGGGGCTGCTCAAGGGCGGGATCGATCTCTTTGTGGCAGCAGGCCTGCTGGCGTTCCAGCGCAAGCGTCCGACCTTGGGCGAGATCTACCGCATCGCGGCCTCGGGCGGGAACAAGCAGAAGGAGTATTTCGCGCGCGGCCACGAGGTCGACAACCGGGCTGCCAAGCTGATCTTCACGCGTCTTGCCTCGACCAATAATGACACGCTGACCTCCTATGTCTCGCTCTTGATGACCTCGGGGCTCGATCAATGGCAGAACCCGGCGATCGATGAGGCGACGGCGGTGTCGGATTTTGATTTCCGCACGATCCGGAGAAAGCCCTTTTCGGTCTACCTCGTGGTCCAGCCGTTGATGGTGAAGCCGCTTGCGCCGCTGATCCGGCTCTTCTTCTCAGATCTCCTCTCGGCCATGCAGGAAAAGGATCCCGGGCCAGACGAGCCGTGGCCCGTGATGATCATGCTCGACGAGTTCAATCGTCTCGGCAAGATGCCCATCGTGGTCGAGAGTATCGAGACCCTGCGCACCTATCGCGGCCATCTGGCCGTCGTCACCCAGACCATCCCCGCCCTCGATGAAATCTACGGCGAGAACACCCGCCGCGCCCTGCAGGGCAACGCGGGCGTGAAACTCTATCTCACGCCTTCTGATGAAAAAACCGTCGAGGAGCTGAGCAAGGCGGTTGGCAAGACCACGAAGACCGTCATCACGCGATCCCAGCCCATCGGCAAGAACCCCTTCGAGGGCCGTAGCCAGTCCACCCGGACCGAAGAAAGCTCTCTCCTGCCCGAGGATGAGGCGCGCCGCCTACCGCTCGACGAGATCGTCATGGTCATCGATGCCCAGATGCCGGTCCGCGCGAAGCGGATCCAATATTTTGAGGATCGGCTGTTCAAGGCGATCCACGCGGCGCAATCAGGCGAGTTGCCGTTTCCGAAGCCGGGGGGAGGGGGATCGCAAGGCACGCTGCCGCTGAGTGTGCGCGCCATGCCGATGACGCCGCCGTCGGATGGGCCAGGGGGAACAGAAGCCGATGTGGAGAGGGCAAGCCAGGCTGGCGATGGTCAACCGTCAGGCCAAGCCGACGCCGCTCCAAAGAAGACCGCGCC
>NZ_JBSXNV010000002.1:0-4760 GCF_056857795.1 Aliiroseovarius sp. B-4 | reverse complement strand
ATGCAAAGCCCCATCGAACGCCCGAATGCGGTCCGGATGCGCCTTGATATCGGCCTCGACAAAATCGAGAAAGGCTCCGAGCACGGGATCTTCCTCGTCGCTGCGCACGGGCTCGATATAGACCCTGCCACTCGGCTCGGTGCAGTAGCGAATCTGGTCGCCCTTGCCCAGCTTGAGCTGCTTGCGCACACCCGCCGGCACGGTCGTCTGATACCGATCCGTGAGTTTCGAGACATCTTGTGCGAGGGCTGTCATGGCAGTCTCCTGAAGAAAAGGGTCTTTGCTGCCCGCGATAGGTAATGCATTTGCATTGCCTTGTCAAGACAAGCCGCAGCATCTGCTGTCGCCGGGCAGGCCGATGAACCGTCCGGCGCAGGACCTAATCTCGCCCGGCCAGGAACTCCGCCAGCACCGGGCTAGCCGCACCTTTCGCGGAACTGAGCAGCTCCGAGCCCGCAAGCGAGGCCTTCGACAGGCGTACGAGCCCGCCGGTTTCCTCGATGCGGTAGCAGCGGCGTTTCTGCCGGCCCCGCCTGTAGTGGGTCGCAGTGACGATCTGGCAGGTGCTACCATCGGTGAGCGTCACAGGGGTGGCGAGCCTGATCTTGTCGCCTTCCTCGTAGTCCGGGATCGCAGCCCAATCCCGGCAGCGCTGACGCCAGTCCTGGGCGTAGCTGTCCGGGTCTTTCAGGTCGGAGAGGAGCTCGATCAGCCCAAGGGGAGCACGAGACTCGTTCGGTCCCGCGCTTTCCTCCAAGTCCTTGTAGCCCCAGCAGCCGTCATCATATCGGGTGAGGAAGACAGCCCCGAACGTGATGGAGCCATCCGCATCGGTCACATAGGTCGTGTCTTCGACAGCGGTGCCGTCGAGATTGGTAACCCTTGCCGCCGCATACCATGTGGAGGCGACCTTGCAGGCCTTGACCAGTTCAGTTTTGCGCGTGTCGCCCTCGAAGGTGCAGAGCCGTGTAATTTCCGCCTTCTCATCCGCGTAGGATTTGATACGGCGGTCGGTGTAGAAAAGCCATCCCATCAAGCCGCCCTCCGGTCATCGAGTTCCATCAGCGCATCGAGCGGCACGCAATAGGGCTGCATAGCGTCGAAATCCTCGCAATTGCCGCAGTTCTGCACGATCGCGAAGGTATCGCAGGCATCCTTGAGGATGACCCGGAAGGTGCCGCCGAGGCCCGAGGGCACCTCGTAGGTCCCGCCGATGAAATAGTCCGACGCCCGGCGCACGAAGACGCGGATGCTGTGGCCATCGGTGGCGAGCCGGATCGCCCCCTGCCCCCGGTCGATGAGCACCTGCACATCGTCGAGGATGTCAGTGTAAAACTGACCGGTCAGGTCACGGAACGCCATGCGCCGCTGTGCCATCCAATCTGTGTCCCGGAACGGGTTCATGCCATCGGCGAAAGCGAAGGAGGGAGCGGCCTGCTCGGTGGTGACGATGCGGGTGGTCGTCCCATCGATGCCGTTCGAGCGCAGATGCACGCCATTGCCGACGATGAGGATCAGGGCGGGCCTGTCCTCCGGTCCGTTCCAATTGGGCAGGAAGGTCTTGCATGCACGCGCATGTGCGATCTGCGCCGCGACGGCGGAGGCGGAGAACTTGAGAATAGCCATGGGGATGTCTTTCAGTTGAGTTTGAGAGGATTGACCCGCGCGAGCGGAATGCCCCGCGCGGGTCGCGTGAGGACTCAGGCCGCTTGCGCGACCTCGCTGTCAGGCTCGGGAGATTCCGAGGCGGGCTCCGCCTCATCACAGACTACACTGGCGGTCTGCATCATCGGCGGGCACCAGGCCGCGACTGCGGCGCGCTGTACATCCGTCAGCGTGGCGAAGGGTTCGGCAAAAAGCTTGTCGCAGAAGGCCACAATCTCTTTCTTGCTCGACGAGGCCAGCGTCACAGCCTCCTGGGCGAGACCCAGATCCTCGCCGAGGATTTTCAGCAGCCACGCCTTCTTGAAGCGGTTGAACAGCGCCGCATTCGGCGTCCAATGCGCGCGGATATCGGGCATGATTTCGATCTCGAAGTCATGCATCAGGCTGTCACGCTGCGGGTCCCGCGCGAAGCAGGACTGCGTCGTGCTGGCGGCGGCATACGCGACGAGCTTGGCCTTCTCGCCTGCCTCCAGCGCGCGAAACGCCGCGAACTGATCGGCAGGGGACCGGGTGTCATCGAGCCACGAGAGGTCCAGCGCATCATGCGCCGCCGCCACCTGCTCGAGCGAGGTCTCGTCGATCTCGTCCATCTTGGCGTGGCTGCGGTATTCCTTCCGGGCCTCGACCTTTATCGCCTGCGTGACACTCATGCCGCTGGCCAGAACGTCACTGACCAGCTTGAAGAGCGTCAGATCGAGTGTGGCCTCGGGATGCAGCGCCATCGCGGCACCCAATGCCATGGCCCGCTCGGTCTTGAGATCCTCGGCCAGCGAGGCCGGGTAGGTGATTTCGCCGGCGTCGGGGGCTTCCTCCCCGGTCGTGTTGGCTGAGGCGGCGCGCGCGCCCTCTTCTTTCACGATGTCCTCCGGGCGCAAGAGGCCCACATGGAGCGTCACCTGCCTGTTGGACCAGGACGCGATCACGCCTGCACGGGCGAGATCCTCGGCGCTATAGGCCTCCTGCAGGTCGCGGGCTTCCTCTTCCAGAGCGTCGACGCGGTCGTAAAGGGCGTTGTAGGCGCCGTCGTCGAGCCCCTCATCTTCCATCTCGAGTTGCAGTTGCTCAAGCTCGGCGGTGATCTCATCGATGCGCTTCTGGGCAGCCTCATCCGGCTCGATCGGGCCGGGATAGACCCGGCCATAGTCCGCCATGGTCGCGTAATCGTAGCGGACCATCGCATCCGCCCAGGCAAAGCCCAGTTTTGCGCGAGCCTCCTCGGCGGCGACCCCGAGCTTCTCGAGCAGGATGGTCTCGACCAGCGCCGCATCCTCGAGCACGGAGTGCTCTTCCAGAAGGTCAGCCGCGACGGCACCGCCACGCGCCTCGTAGTCCGCGCGCACGAAGGCTCCGATATCGTCGCTGACCTGCACGCCGCGGGATTTGAGCGCTTGCCGGACGGTATAGGCCTGCAGATAGCTGTCTTCCTTGGTGAGCGCCTCGTAGATCTCGCGCTGAACCTCCTGGCTCGGGTGCTCCGCAAAGGCCTTCATCGTGTCGAGCGTGATCGTCTTCGCCCGAGCGGCGGCGCGGATATCGGGGTGGATCAGCCCGTAGCGCAACCGGCCTTTCACGGCGGCAACGGTCGTGCCGAAAGTCTTTGCGATGGTCTCAGGCGTCTGGCCGTCGACCTCCATCATCCGCGCGAAGGCTTCGAACTCGTCGATCGCGTTCATCGGTGCCTGGGTGATGTTCTCGGCGAGCGACAGCGCCGTGGTGACGTCGCACTCTTCCGGCACAAGGCGGCAGTCCACCTTGGTTTTCGCGGTGAACCCCTTCGCGACCTTGTCGGCGACCAGCTCCTTCAGCGCGGCATGGCGCCGGCCACCAGCGAGGACGGCGTATTTGCCGTCAAGCTTCTGGACCAGAAGCGGCTGGAGCAGGCCCAGAATGGCGATGCTGGCTTTGAGATGCGCGATGTTCTCGGGGTCATAGGTTTCCGGGGAGTTGCTGCGCACGTTGGCGGGATGAGCTGTCAGATCGCCGATAGCGACGGAGACGGGTTTGAAACTTGCGGTCATAGGATGTCCTTTTCGATGGGTATGGTGCGGCCCGCGCTCGCGCGCGACCAATCCCCGGCTTCGGGGATCAAAACGACAGAAGGCCCGCTTTGCCTTTTGAGGGGCAGCGGGCCTTCATCGTCTGAGATGTCAGGGGGAGGCGTCCCCTGCCCCTTTACCAGTCGCGCGCCAGCATGATGGTCAGCACGCGCATGGTGGTGGCGGGGTTGTCCGGGGTCTCGGCCCCGTAGCGGAAATCCGAGCCTGCTTCATACAGATTCAGTTTCCAGAACACGGTCTCGCCCCGGATCTCGACCGCCCCGAAATCATGCCATCCTTCCGGATCATTCTCCTGCTCGAACGTGGCAAACTCGCCGGTTGCCTTCACCGCCTCGGCCATAAAGCCGTCGCCGGCCTCCATAAGCGAGCGGGTGACATGCATCCGGCCCTGGATGGGCTGCGCGGGCGGCACCCCGAGGCACGCAAGCTTGCGAAACGCGTCGTTCTGCGCTGCGATCACACTCGGATTAGGGCTGTCTGTCTGGGGTTGTACGGCGATGGTCATGGGGCATTCCTTTGAAAAGCTGAAACACCCTCCCCAAAGCCTGCTTTCCCTTTACTAGCACAAACCGTTCAAGCAGCCTGGGCGCCCTCCCCTGCACTACCCGCCTCCGACCGTGCGATCAGGTAGTCGCAGGCGCGCTGCGCGTCGGCCGCGTGCTTGAAGATCGCGTTCTTGTCAGAGCGCAGCACGCGCAGCCAGTTGTAGAGATACGCCGCGTTCATCTCGAGTGTATGGGCTATAAAGCCGAGCGTCTGGCCAAGGAACACCGAGGTCAGCTCGGCGACGATTTCTTCGCGGGCATAGGCCGTGTTGCCGAAGCGTGACAAACCGTAGTCCCGGTTCAGCCGATGGCGCGCTTTGGTGGCATGGGTCTTATGCCGACATCGGCATAAGGCCCATAATGCCGATGTTTGGATTATGCCGCGTTTCTGCTGGCGATTGCTTTTTTCGTTGGGTTCCTCGCGTTTTCAGGCTGCATAAGACGGCGGCAGAGATCGTCCGTCTTTCAGCCAGAGAGAGGTCGGTTTGGAAAA
>NZ_JBSXNV010000001.1:0-2700 GCF_056857795.1 Aliiroseovarius sp. B-4 | reverse complement strand
TTCTGCAATGTACTTCTGAAATCGCGCCCGGAGCGCCGATGGCAAAGGTGCTGACATGATTCATCCTCCCAATAAGGATGAATCACATCTGAACCCTCATGGGAATCCTCAGCGACTCAAGTTCAAGCCGAAACGCTTTAGGGAGGCAACTCTTTCATCGGCCACTTCAAGTGCCGCTCGCGCTGTCAGTTCACCACGGTCTGCGGCTGTTTTTTACGCGATTGACGCTGAGCCTGCTCAATCACCCGTTCGACCTGTGGACGAAACTCAGGATATGCCTTGAGAGCTTCCCGTTCGCAATCTCCGAGAACGCGTTTGAACTCACGCTGGGTGATAACCCCTGCTGCCGCCTTGGGAACTCATCGTCGATATTCCCAACTGCCTGATTTTAGTTGCCTTACATACTTCAAGATTAGCCCCATGTGTGCTCCTTGTGTACCCAGATGTGTACCGAGAGGAGGGTCATGCCGCCTATTTTATTAATATTTCACCACTTTCAAGGGGAAAATGGCTCCGGCGGTAGGGATCGAACCTACGACCAATTGATTAACAGTCTCGGGCAGCCAAACTATACGCAGCTCTAGATTCCTATATGTAGCTATATGTTCTAACGATATCAGTTGCTTGGCTCGAGCGATAAGCCCTAAGCAAATAGCTCGTAGCTATACCGCTACTGCTTATGACTTGCTTATGAGGAGCCAAGACCATGCCCAAGCCGACCCCGAAACACCCGCCCGTGAAACTCACCAAAGGCTACATCGACCGCATCAAACCCGGTCCCAAGGACGAGTTCCATTGGGACACCGACACCAAGGGGTTCGGCGTTCGCTGCACCCCCACACGCAAGCTCACCTTCGTCGTCCAGGGGCGCCCGAACCCCGACAAGCCTGCTGCCCGCATCACCATCGGTCCATATGGCGTGTTCACCGTCGATAATGCGCGTGTCACCGCCCGCGAATACCTGCTCGACATGGCCAAGGGTATCGACCCGCGCGCTGTGAAGAAGCAGGAGCAGGCCGAGGGGGTGACGTTGAAGGAGATCTATGACAGCTACGTCAGCCGTCCCGGAGCACTCAAGCCGAGCACCCGCCAGTGGTATGAGTTCTACGTCACCAAGGTGTTCGCTGACTGGCAGCACCGTCCTGTGGTGGAGATTACTCGCGACATGGTGCGAGAGCGGCACGCCAAGATAATGGCCGAGGGATTGCCGGGAAAGAAGCGTAAGGGCGGGGCACCAGCCAGCGCCAACAGCGCCATGACCGTGCTGCGCATCCTGCTCAACTTTGCCGCTGACGAGCACGAGCTTGCCGATGGCACGCCGCTGATCCCAGTCAACCCGGTTCGCGCAATGAAACGCCACTGGGCACCAGCGGGGGATCGGAGCGAGCGATACATTGAGTTCGACCGCGTCGGACAGGTTTGGAATATGCTGCATGAGGCGCGCGCGACAGCGCGGAACCGAGACGCACGCGCCGGGGTCAACTACGTCATGTTTCTGATGCTCGTTGGCCGACGCCGGGGAGAAGTTGCCAGCCTCCGTTGGGACGAGGTTCACATCGACCGCGAGAACCCGTCCGCGTCATACTGGTTCCTCCGCGACCAGAAGGTAGGCAAGCCCGTGCGGTTGCCCCTGTCGACTGCGGCGATTGCGGTGCTCGACGCTTGCGAGCGGGTGGACGGGAAAGACCATGTGTTTCCGAGCCGTGGTAAGGCAGGGCACATTTCCGACCCTCGCGCGGTTCTGGACAAGGTGGACGAGGTGGCGGGGCGGAAGGTCGGGGCACACGGGCTGAGGCGCACGCTGGTCAATGCCGCGCAGCGGGAGTTCGATATTGAGCGGTTCCGCATCAAGATGCTGGTCGGCCACCAGCCCGACGCGAACGACGTGACCGCGAGGTATTACACCGACCTGTCCGACCTGACGTTCCTTCACCCCGTCATTGAGGCCTTGGGCGTGTGGGTCGTGCAGAAAGGTCGGGTCGCGGCAGGCGAGAATGTGGTGACGCTGCGAGCGCAGTAGCTATCAGTCATCCAGCGTGTATTTAGTTTCGACTGTAATACTGCCGACGTAGTTGGGAAATTTTGACTGCCCCTCATCATTTAGGCTTTTGTGGGAATATCCCGGCTTGGAGGAGTAAAAGTGGACTTTGTCGTCAACCAGATCCATCGTGATGTCGCCCGCCTTGTTCTGGGTAATCTTCTCGTAGCCGGTATAGTAATCAAGGTGCCGAGATGGTGCTTCTCCAATAATGACAATCTGTGGGTCCAGTTTTTTTAGCCAAGAGTCAGGAATTTTTCCGGATTTTCGGCCGTGGTGCGCCGCAAAAACGATGGTCGTTTTCTCTAAGTTAATGCTGTCTGCAATGCTTTCCATAAACTCCGTTTCCAAGTCACCCAGCCACATGACAGTTGCGCCATCCTGCAGAGAATAGCGGATCACTGCGGAAACGTTATTGTAGCTTTCTCCCTTGTTACATTCCGCGAGAGCGCCTTGGAATTGCGCATTCTCGGTGTCTGGCCATAGAATTGAAATTCCGGCAGGGCCGCGTGTATCGTCTCCTGTCCGTCGTCATATAAAATGGGACATCAGAGCGGTTTGAGCAATGGAGGCTCTGGCTCGTTTGTGTGACTGATTATGCGGCTTGTTTTTGATGTTGCAAGCGGCGGTGTAGGATTGTCTGTTTCTTGACCCTTTTCCTT